>JAQIBF010000110.1 GCA_027859195.1 Helicobacteraceae bacterium | reverse complement strand
CGTATATAGAGCATCAATAATAGGGCTACTTTTTATGGACCCCTCTCAACACCCAACCGACGGGGAAGTCCAAAAAAGCGTGAGATATGATAGGTAAAGTAGCCTGTCACCATTGATTCTTATTTAACAGTCCCACAGTTATTTCGATATTGCCATTATGATACGATCTTCCCTAATCACTACATCTCTAAATAATTTGTATGGAAATACATCTAATTTTGAGTTTTTAAATGATTCGAGTATATTTTTCAGTGATTCGGCTTGAAGAAGGGATAGGTTGAGATCGAAATCCAATTCAGATTCTTTTACAAATTCATCTGTGAACTCAGGTGAAACAAGAATTGATTTAACTACGTTGTAGCCTTGTTTTTCAGCTACGGTTACGTATGACTTTATTTGTCGTGAAACGGAGCTAAACTTGTTGTAGCCTGAGTCCTTAACTGATTTACATTCAATAATTATAATTTCGTTGTTTCCTAAATTAATTACAATATCAATTTTGTCTTTGTTGGTACTTATATCTTTACGCATTTTTTCATCTACATTCAAACCCAGTTGAATGAAAATCTGTTTTGTTATATCTTCAAACTTGATACCAAGATCTGCTTCTTTGATAACTACGCCATTTGATTTAAGAGTATTTAGATCACGCATTCCAATATTTGTATAGTTCTCAATCTCAAGATAATCAGTATTTTTATATGTATCTAGGATATTAAGTACCTGATTTCCTCTTGTTTTGATAGCTTTCTCTGAACAGAACATCTTTAACATTTCGTCATCTAGAAGTTCAAGCAAATCACGAGGTCTAATATTATAATCAAGCAGCATACTGGCATTGAGTACGTCTTCTTCTTGGAGTTGAAATACTGTTTTCAAAAGTTTAGATATTTTAGCTTTAAAGACTTCTTCTAAGTCAACTAATAGATGCTCATAGCCACCTACTGAAATGCCAATAGTATCAGCACTGTTTATTTCTTCAAAATAATTGACAAGGGTGTCTATCTTGTCATCAACAGTTGATCCTTTTGGTGATTTGTCGAACTTAAGTCCTTGCTCTGCAATCTCATTAATGGTTGCTTTGCGAGCCGTTAGACTGGTATTGCTTTTATAAATATCACTTGATAAAAGTTGACGAAAAGAAATTCCATACTCTATTAACGTTTTAACTTTCTCGTCCGTTGGTATACCTTTTATAGGAATATTATGTATTTTACATGCTAGGTTTATCTGAGGATCTTTCAGCAGCTTTAAAACTCGTCTTAAATGCTTGTCAGCAACTTCTCGGCCTTTGATACGTCGTAATAGAACTACAACTTCATTAGGGATATAAATAGTATTGGATTTTTTTGAAAACAAGATAATGCCAGCATTTTTTAGATCGTTTATAATGTCATCTATTTCACGCTTCTTTAATGGGAGAACCATATAATTGATGAGTTGAAGTTCATTTTGTGAAAGAGAAAGTTGATTGGCTAACGTCATTAAAATATGCTGTTCATCTGTAGTGATCTTTGGGTCTTGGTTGTTTAGTAAATCATTTTCATAAGCACTGTGTACACATGCTTTATAGATTTTATAATCACGCTTTCGACCTTCATCCAGTTCCGATGAATTTTCGTCCATCTGAT
The DNA here is from genome assembly GCA_027859195.1 of Helicobacteraceae bacterium. GTDB lineage: Bacteria > Campylobacterota > Campylobacteria > Campylobacterales > Sulfurimonadaceae > Sulfonitrofixus. The sequence continues at coordinate 35,655 of JAQIBF010000110.1, read as the reverse complement.
TTTGGAGATTAGTGATATTTTTTTTGTGTGATTTGACTTCTTGTTCATACAGTTTGGATAGCCAGTCGTATTTCATGATAGTATTACCATCACGAACTAAGATATTTGATACAAAATCTATTTGAGACTCCATATTACCAAGTGAATTTTCTATGTGTTCTGAAAACTCATCCTCAAGAAGTATAAAAATTTTAACAATATTTTTTAGATCAGTGTCCTTCAGCCCTCTATCTGATGATGAAAGTATCCTGTCTATTTCTTTTTGTTCTTTGGGCTCATTAGCAATAATATTATCAAGTATTTTTAGAAAAGAATTCTTTTCAAATGAATTCATTTCGTTTAAAACATCTATCAACTTCATATTCACACCTTTGTACTACAAGAGTTGTCTCATTATACTAAAATTAATACTCACTGTTTTTTTTATGTATAAAAAGCATATCTTAAATTTTGTGAAACTGAGGGAAAAGAAGTCTTTTCTTAGAATTTCACAAAGATATTGCATATTATAAAATTGACATCTTGCAATAACTCCTATGCCTTCGCCACCAACATGCCATCGTCGAGATCTTCTCGCGGCGCGGCAAGAGCATCGCCGTTATTCAAGACAGAGGCGGCTTAGCTCTTCTTTAAGCAGCTTTACTGAAAGCGTGCTAACATATCTGTAACACATTAAGAGTATCATCATACAAAGGCAAGGAGACACCATGCGCAATACTACAATGACGATTGTTCTAATGACGGGCTTACTCTCATCAGCAACACTGTGTGCAGAGCCCGGTCATTCGGGCAACAATGACAGATCAGGCCAGAGCAAAGAGATGAAACGCAGTTCAAGCCTCGAACGAAGCCCCGCCAAAAGCCGCAGCAGCGGGACATCGCTGCACGTTTCGAAACCGTCGCGCGAGCAGACACCGAAAGTGCGCTCTAACAGCGATAAAACAGCCGTAAAAAGCCAGCATATGCTCAAACAGAAAGAGATGACCCAGTATAAACAGGCCGCGCATATAAAAGCGTCCAAGCCTATGAAACGGACTCCGGCCTGGAGACCGCCAAAAGGCAGACCGCTGCCGTACTATCACCGTCCCGGCTATACCATCGGCACCCTGCCCACAGCCGCGATCAGTGTCAGCCTTGGCAGCGTCTCCCTCTACTACACGAACGGCATCTACTACCGCCCTTACAACAATGCTTTCATGGTCATACTGCCGCCGATAGGACTCCTCGTGCCCGTCCTGCCGCTGGGGTATCTCTCTTTTCAGGTCTACGGCGGCACCTATTACTACTATGCCGATGTCTATTACGTGTGGGACGTTCATCATAGAGCCTACCGCGTCGTAGATGTGCCGGCAACCGATGAAACATACCCGCCCGGCACCATTGTCGACATTCTGCCCGACGGCGCCTACACAGTGACAATAGACGGCGTGCAGTATTACCGCTACGGCGGGGTCTATTTCATGCAGTCCGTACAGGGCGAACGCATCGTTTACATTGTTGTCACGCCCTGAACAGGGAACACGCCTCTTTAATGGTTCAGGTCACTTAAACCTGGTTTTTTAATTCGTAAGGTGTGGGTCAACCACACCTTGTTCTTCCACTCCCCTTTATCTCTTTCTATCTATTTTTCTAATCTCATACATAATGACATCTTGCAATACTATATAAACGAAAAATGCGGACAGCCTGCTTTTTGACTATTATTTAACCACAACAACACCCTCTTGACCCCGGATCAGACGCTATAATCAAAACAAATATTTTAAATTAGGAGTCTGTAAATGGTAAAAGAGCATTACGTTCAGAAGATGCAGCAGGCCCGTACTTCCAACGTGCGACAGCTCCACTCTCTTAAACTTCTGGTCTCCGGCCTCGACATCGACAAAAGCCTCTTCACTCCCGAACCCGCCGAAAGTGTCTTCGGCAAATGGTTCTATGGCGAAGCAAAACCTTTGTGGTCGGACTACTGCCGTCACTCGCTTAACGACATCGAAGAGACTCTCGTGGAGTTCCATGCACACTTTAGCAAGATCTATGCCATCTACTATGGCAAAAGTTCAGGCACTCTACTGGGTCTCTTCGGCCTACGGAGCAAACCTACGGACGCACATCATGCATCTGCCCAGCACCACTACGAGGCGATGATCGCTCTTTCCGATCGCCTGAAACAGCAGGTGAACGTCTTGGCGTCGATCTTGGCCAAGATGCCCAATGAGACATTTTCACAACTCGCCCACCTCCCCGTAAAGCACCTTATGACGAGTTGACAAGGCTGACCAACATGTCAGCGCTTACCATACCTCTACCATTTTGGGTGTAGCATAGAACCTCATCGAGATGAGCGACTACAAAAAGCCGCTCGGGAAGTAAAAAACCACGATCTTCCTCATTATGCGAAGATACCACTATTGAAAATCTATCGAACAGCGCCCATTGCAGCTGGACTAACTCAGCAACTTGTCTTGTTCCGTTAAAACCTCTCTCTTCTGCCTAGTCCGTTAATCCCTGGGTATCTTGGTAATTCTGCCATATCGCGTCCAGAGAATAGTAAATAGGTTTTTCTGTTACACTGTACCTATCTAGCCGGAATTGAAAAGTTTCACAACACAGCTAGTCGCAAATGATAAAGTTTTTTTAGTCTACTTTGTGTTTACATACGCTCTCTAATTTTTTGCAAAAGCCGTGTCTGCCCATCACAATGGACAGACATTAATATCAATGTATTTTTAGAAATGTACCAAAAGGAACAATATAATGAAAACCTTCAAACAATATTCAAATCTGGCTCTATTCTCCATGCTCTTTATGCTGACACTTTGTGCAGCAGGATGCAGCAGCAGCGATACTGCAGCAACGACAACAGCCACCGATACACAAACAGTTGTCTCTACAAACCCTGTTGATGGCGCCACAGGAGTAACTCTTAATACAAGCATCACCGCCTTCTCTAACAAAGCACTTAATGCTTCCACCGTTGATACAACTACTTTTACACTCAAAAATGGCACTGTTGCAGTTGCAGGCACCGTGACTGGTACGGGCAACACCATGCTCTTCAATCCTACTAACGATTTTACTGCAAGTACTAAATACACTGCGACAGTCACTACGGGTGTCCTTGACACAAGTGGCGCTGCTCTTTTGAAAACCAATCTTGTTTGGAGCTTCACAACAGGAACGACATCAGACTCTACTCCACCTACAGTGGCTTCGACATATCCTGATACTAATGACACAAACGTGTCGATTGACAGAAGTGTCAGTGCCAGCTTCAGTGAACCACTCGATCCTACTACCGTAACTTCAACTACTTTTACATTAGCTGATACAAACGGTAGTACACCTGTTCCTGTTGTTGGTACAGTGATTAATTCTGGGACACTATGATCTTCAATTCTAATGCCAATCTTTCTCCTGACACTAATTTTACTGCAACAATCACTACTGGCGTTACTGACTTAGCCGGAAATGCTTTGGCTAATGAATACACCTGGAATTTCACAACCGGGTCAACAGTAGGGTCAACTCGAGTAGCAATCGATCTCGGTACAGCCGGAAATTATGTGATCCTTGCCAAGACGGCAGTATCAACTACCGGCACTACAGCTATTACTGGGGATATAGGACTCAGCCCGGCTGCTCGAACTTTCATAACCGGATTTTCCGATACTCTTTATAGTGACGGCACATATTCAACATCAAATTTAGTAACAGGGAAGATATATGCGGCCAATATGGCGGTTCCGACACCGACCAACCTGACCACAGCAGTAAGCGACATGGAACTAGCATACACCGATGCGGCCGGACGCTCATTGCCTGATTATACTGAACTCGGTGCAGGTGATGTGAGCGGTAAGACACTAGCTCCAGGCCTCTACAAATGGGGAACAGGTCTATTAATAACAAATGCAGGTGTCACTATCTCGGGCAGCGCAACCGATGTCTGGATCTTCCAGATAGCAGGAGATCTTACTTTAGACAGTGGTGCCATCGTAACCCTAGACGGTGCATTGCCTGAAAATATCTTCTGGCAAGTTGCAGGAGGCACAGGTGTGACTCTTGGAACAACAGCGCAGTTCAAAGGTGTGGCATTGGCTCAAAAAGGCATTGTTGTAAATAACGGTGCAACAGTCAACGGCAGACTCTTGGCACAGACAGCAGTTACCTTGGACGCCAACGCTGTTACTGCACCATAAGGCAAACAGAATAACAGCTGCAGTTTGAAGGATCCCCTTCAGACACATCTGTAATTGACTTTTTCTAAGCAGTCGTCCAAATATCCCTCGTCTGAGGGAGCTTGGACGCCTATTTTATTCAAACAGACACCTTCAAAACCTCTATATAAAATTAAATATCTAAGGAATTCTATTCGCAGGTTGCTTGATTAAGAGACGTCGTGTCTATCCGTAAGAGCGGATCATACATTAATATCAATCTATTTTAACAATGTAAAAAAAGGATGAATCGAATGAAAACATTCAAACAATACTCGAATCTGGCTCTATTCTCCATGCTCTTCATACTGACGGTTTTTACCGCAGGATGCAGCAGCGGTGATAATGCAACGATAACAGCGGGCACTGCCCAATCTGCAGTTGTCTCCACAAACCCGGCCAATGATGCCACAACAGTGGAACTCAACAAAAAAATCACAGCTCTCTTTAGAGAACCGCTCGATTCTTCCACCGTCAATGCGACTACTTTTACGCTGGCTTATGATGCAAATGGCACGCAAGTTGTCGGCGCGGTTAGCTACAGTGACAACACTATGATTTTTGCACCAGACACGAATCTTACTGCAGTTACCAAATATACTGCGACAATCACTACCGGTGTACAATATGCGAATGAAACTCCACCTTTGACAGTTGACTATGTCTGGAGCTTTACTACAGGAGCGTCACTGGACACTGTTGCACCTACTGTGACATCGACAAATCCTGATGCTAATGTTACAGATGTGCCACTTAACAGAAGTGTCAGTGCCCTCTTCAGTGAAGAGCTCAACCCTACGACTGTCAATCCAGCAACTTTTACACTGGCTTATGACGCTAATGGTACACAAGTTGATGGCAATGTGAGCTATGCTAGTAACACTATGACATTTGTACCGACTAGCAATCTCGACATCAACACAACATATACTGCGACAATCACTACCGGTGTCACAGATTTAGCGGATAATAATCTCTCAGCTGATTACATCTGGAGCTTTACAACAGGAACTACAGTAGCCGCAGGTCCAGCCCCTGTAAACCTTGGTACGGCAGGTGATTTTGCAATTCTTTCCAAATCAGGAATATCAACTACCGGCAATACTGTAGTTACTGGCGATATAGGGTCCAGTCCGGTTGCTCTAACCTATATAACCGGATTTGATCTAACCAGTGATGGTGATACTACATACAGAAAATCTATTTATGTAATAGGGAAGGTTTATGCAGCTGACTTGACCCCTCCAACTCCATCCAAAATGACCACAGCCGTAAGCGATATGGAGATAGCGTACACCGATGCGGCAGGACGCACAGTTCCTGCTGCTATTACTGAGCTAGGCGCAGGGGATATAAGCGGAATGACGCTCGCTCCAGGTCTATACAAATGGGGAACGGGTCTTCTAATCACCTCTGACGTAGTTCTTAATGGTGGTGCAAATGATGTTTGGATCTTCCAAATAGCAAAAGGGCTTACCGTAAACAGCGGCGTTCATATAACCCTCGCGGGCGACGCATTGGCGAAAAATGTCTTCTGGCAAGTTGCAGAAGATGTCTCTCTTGGAACAACAACAGTGTTTAAAGGGATAGTACTATCACAAACAAAAATCGTGCTAAACACCCTTGCCTCTGTTGAGGGAAGACTCTTGGCACAGACAGCCGTTACGCTAGATGCTAACGCTGTTACACAGCCTGCCAATTAAAACCGACCACACTACACAACAACAGATCCACGCTGAAGGTTCGCCTTCAGCACTCTCCATCTAACCGTCTAGCCACTCATTATTTATTCAAACAGATACCCTCAAAACCTTTATTAAAGATTTAATACCTGACCTCTGTATAGTAGATCATCTTCGCCGCCTAAACCGCACTGTTGACTATCGCGATTAACCGCGACAGAGAGGGTGAGGTCTTTGATGTGTTCTTTGCGCAACCGGGAAGAATTTTTAAACGGGTAAAATAGCGTTTATGAAAGCAAAAAAACTCACCCATACCTTTTACGCCTGAGAAGGCGATATTCTGGTCCTGAACATTTTGGGAACCCCCAGTGCGAAACAGGACAAGATAGGAAAGGTCAGAGGGCAGCAGCTGAAGGTCAGCGTCACCGCCACACCGGTAGCGGGGAAAGCAACCGATCACATGGTGCGCTTTTTGGCGAAAGAGTTCGGCGTCTCCCGTTCGGATTTCGAAGTCGTCTACGGCCGTATGAACGTTAACAAGCAGCTGCGCATCAAAGCACCTAAAAAACTCCCTTCCGTCATCTCCACTGAGTAGAAGAGCACATTTTTAAGTGTCTTACAAACATCGTACAGCGCTAGTACCATAATTGCATAGTATTTAATACTACGTCAAGGACAATTATGAGCACCAATGAAATACGGATCGACGAGCGCTATGTCTCGTTCACAAATATCGACTGTTTTGAGAACGCCTGTCTGGCCATCGACCGGCTGCTTGCCGTCACAAAAGAGGCCGAACACGTCAATCTCTACTGGGAAAAAGTCATCCCGACCATACCCAAAGCCTACTACAACAGAGATGTCAAGGCCGACAAAAAAGAGGCGCTGCTCTATCTTGTCTGCTCCAACGTCTTTTACCTCGAAGAGCTTTTCGAAAATACCGACGACGAAGCGGGACTCGACGCCCTCAGACGCTGTGAACTGGAGTGCTGCTAAAAGCCTTCTGATGCCAAGAGTCCGCCACCTCTTGCTCACTCCTCCGCCCAAACCACCTTGTTGCGACCGCCCTCTTTGGCTTCATAAAGAGCCACATCGGCACGTTTGATACTTCTGTCGATCGTCTCATTGACGTCATGAAGCACTATACCGAAGCTGCAGGTGACATGCTCAACCCTGTCGAAAGGCTCAGTCTCCACACGCTGACGGACATGCTCGGCCATCCGCCCCAATGCCTCCATCGATTCAGCCTCGATAATGAGAAGAAACTCCTCCCCTCCCCACCGTATTAGCAGGTCAGTGCTACGGATAGAGTATTTGACTGCCGCAACAAGGTGCGTCAACACCACGTCACCCACATCATGCCCGAAGGTGTCGTTCACCCTTTTAAAATGGTCGATGTCAAGCATAACAAGTCCAAGGGACATCTTTCTCTTTTTGGCATTTTCAATGATGTCATGGATATGCGTCTGAAAAAAGTCACGGCTGTAAGCACCGGTCAGCTGGTCACGGCTGACCCGCTGCTGAAGCGACATTTGCTCCTCCATCGTCTCACTGATGTCCGTAAAAGAGACAATAAAGTCATCATCGTCGAAGCGGTTTACGGAGACACTGAAGATATGTCTCTGCCCTTGTCTACTCGCTATCGAGACCACCCTCTCCTTTTTTGGGAGCAGCTCAAGTGCTACTATCCAGTTTTCCTGCTCGCCCACCTTTTTAAGATGAAAAAATTTCGCATCTTCCTCAAACAGGTCACAGATGCAGTCATGCTCTTTTAGAAAATCTTCGAGAGCATCGTAACCGAAAAAGTGTAAGAATGAGAGGTTTGCCTTTTTTAAACTTTTACCGTCCGTCTGGATAACGATGTTCTTTTGCAGGTCGAAAAGACGTTGAAGCTTCTGCTCATCGGCAATGCGATCGGTGATGTCGAAAACAATCCCCACCGAGCGGATCGCCTTGCCGTTAGTGTCGTAGGTGTGCTCGCACCGTTCATCGACAAAACGTACCGTACCATCTTTACGCAGGGTACGGTGAACAATGTGGTAAAAACTCTTCTCTTCAAGCGAGCGCTTATACTCTTGACCAAGGGCTTCACGGTCATCGGGATGAACATAATTCATAAACCCCTCGAACGTTGCCTCAAACTCCTGAGGTTTGAGACCGAAGATACGGTAGACCTCATCGCTCCAAAAGAGCTTGTCCGTTTCAATATCAAACTCCCAGAAGCCCATATGGGCGATCTCTTGCGCATCGCTAAGACGTTTGTTGCTCTTTGTCAGTTCTTCTTCTATTTTTCTGAGGCTCTCCTGTATACTGACCAGATAACGGATAATATGCGCTAGAAAATATAAGATGGGACCACCGACAAAAAGAGGAGTAATCAACGCAACCGTCATCAAGTTACTGTCAAAAAAGCCGCCTGTCAACCAGTAGCTCTCCAGCACAATAACCCCTATTGCAAGAAGCGTTGCCAGAGATGTAAAAATGAAGACAAAAGGCCAGATTTTCAGTTTTGAAATATATGAGAGTATTCTTGTCATGAGAGACCCCTCTTTAGTTATGTGGACCGAACCTGGAGCTATAAACTCCACCCGTTCCTATATAGTGTTTAAAGTATAAGACAACCCTATAGCAATACAACTGAAATACGTTTCTATCGTACGATTTAGAGTTGTAATGCTTAAACTTAACAAAGATGTAACTGTTTAGGAGTACCATAATAGCTACCTGCCTAAATAGGAGAAGAGAATGGAACCGAACTTAGAAGATATTGACGACTACAAAGAACCCTTGAGTAGAAGCAAAACAAAGACGATCTTTTTCGCCTTTGCGATCGTCTTGGCGATCTACGTGATGTATGACCTGATAATGAGCCTGCTATAGGCATCTGCCCCTTCCTCTTTTAAGAGGTACCGCTATTTCGGCGAACGCGCTGAAGCAGAAGCACTCAGTGTTACTGAGACTGCTTGCTGATCTGGATATTTTCCCCGTCCCATTTTGTGATGAGATTGAAGGTTGCCGCCAGTTCGTTAATACGAATGACTTCAGCAATACCCTCACCATCCAGCGATGTGGCCGTAAGGAGAATAACACCGTCCCTGACCTCACGAAGAAGATGGTATTCAAGATCGACGTCCAAAAGAGTATTATAAAAACGATTAATCATAATTAACAACCTTTACACATTTATAACCATTTTACCCTATTTTTTATTATTGAGTATGCAAAATGGCATTTCATAACAATTTTTATCCAAAACAGCGCTTAAACCCCTTCCAAACAACCAAAGTATAATAATACTTTATATCTGATCACTTTTTCGTAATTAATGCAGTCTTTAAGATAATTAGAGTATTTTTTTAATATAGACCTAATTTAACACTAATTGAGCAGCATGAGCACAGAGCAAGAGCGATTGAACGATACACAGATCAGAGCGGAAATGATCACCATTGCATATAACAATCTGGGGCTCTCTTCTCTTGTTGTTGTTGTCAACTCCCTCGTATTGACCATGGCGCTTTGGGGTGTCGTCGACCACACCACGCTTCTTCTGTGGTTGAGCATGACAACGGTTGTCAGCCTAGCGCGTTTTTACTCCGTTTTTTATTTTAAACACTACAAACTGCACCACCCGACGAAGTATTGGGAACAGCTTTTTCTTATCGGGGTCACCGCGGCGGCAGTTCTCTGGGCGGCTGCTTCCCTGCTCCTCTTTACGCCGGAGAGTATGTCACACCAGGCCATACTTATGATCGTGATCGCCGGTATCAGTGCCGGTGCCGCTAGCAGTCTCGCAACCGTCAAGAATGCGGTACGGCTATTTCTTGTGTTGATGCTGGTCCCGCTGATCATTCAACTGCTGTTGCAAAACAGCGAAGTCCATTTATGGATTGCCCTGCTCATTGTCCTCTTTCTTGCGTTCCTGAGTGCGATCGCAAAGCGCTATAACGAAAATAGCTACAAAATGGTCGAGTCGCGTCTTATGTATGACAAGGCCAAAAAAGAGTTGCATATCACCGAAGAACGCTTCGAGACCGTCTTTCGGGAAGCACCCGTGGGAATATTCCTCTACGACACCCGTCTCAACATACTCGAGGTGAACCAGGAGTTTTACAGCTTTCTCGAGGCACCGCAGCACTATCTGGTCGGGCTCGACATGAACAGCCTCAGGGACAAGCGGATTATGCCGGCACTGCAAGCCGTTTTGGACAAGCTCGATGGTTTTTACGAGGGTCAATACAAGACCCAATACAAGAGCAAAGAGATCTGGATCACAATGCGTACCTCTCCGGTACTCGATGGAGATCGCCGTGTCATCGGAGGTATCGGCATTGTCAATGATATCACCGAACGGATGAACGATCAGAAGAAGATCCAACATCAGGCCTTTTACGACGCCCTGACCAATATCCCAAACCGTACCTTGCTGATGGAGAGAATTCATCAAGAGATCATTCGTTTCAAACGTCACAAGGTCATTGCAGGACTACTCTTTCTGGATCTCGACCATTTCAAGAACATCAACGACTCCCTTGGGCATCAGATCGGTGACCAACTCTTGATCGAAACGGCGAAACGTCTACAGAGCATACTCAGAGACGAGGATACCGTCTCACGTCTCGGGGGAGACGAGTTCGTCATCTTGCTGCCCGACCTCGGCAGTGAGCCTCTGGATGCCATCGGCAAGGCAGACCTTGTCGCCCGGAAAGTCCACAAGGCCCTCTCCTCACCTTTTACCCTGCAGGGACACAACCTCACCACATCGACCAGTATCGGCATGGTTATCACGGATGAAGACAATACCACGACCGACGATCTTCTCAAACATGCCGACATGGCGATGTACCAGGCCAAAAAGGAGTGGCGCGGCAGTACCAGTTTCTACCGTCCGGAGATGGACAGGCTGATCAAAAGACGGCTGACCATTGACCATGCCCTTCGTTCTGCCATCGGGACAAAAGAACTTCAACTCTATTTTCAACCTATTACCCAATTTGCGACCGGAAAGATCATCGGGGCCGAAGCACTGCTGCGTTTGGAGCACCCTGAGCTTGGACAGATCACCCCAGATGAGTTCATCCCTATTGCCGAAGAGAGCGGTATCATCATCGACATTGGCGAATGGGTACTTAACCAGTCCTGCACACAATTTGCGCAGTGGCAGAAAGAGCTGGCTCCCTTCTGCCCTCTTCAGAAAATTGCGGTCAATGTCAGCAGTAAACAGTTCAGAGAAGCGACTTTTGTCAACAAGGTTCTCGCTGCCATCAGCGAGAACGGCCTTAAACCCGGGCAGCTTGAGCTCGAGTTGACCGAGTCGATCATCATCGACAACCTTGAACTGGTCACTGAAAAGATGCTGCTGCTGCGCTCTTACAACATCAATCTCTCCATCGATGACTTCGGTACCGGCTACTCCTCGCTCTCATACTTGAAAAAGCTCCCCTTCACAACACTCAAGATCGACAAATCTTTTACACAGGACATTCAAACCAATATGGACGATGCCGATCTGATTCGTACCATCATCTCTATCGCACACCGTTTCCACCTCGATGTGATCGCAGAAGGTGTTGAGACCGTAGAGCAATATGCCTTCCTGGACAAGAACCACTGCAACTGCTATCAGGGCTATTACTGCAGCCAGCCGCTGCCGTATGATGAGTTTATCGATATGGTACGGAAAAACACGGAGACATGCAGCCTAAAGAGTCCTGCTCCTTAACCTTTTTTCCTTCATTTACAAACGTTAACACACCGTTTAGCAACCACTTACAAACCTCTCGTATGATTATAAAAGATAAAGAAGTTTCTTTATCGTACCTACCTAAAAAAGGATACAACATGAAACGAACACTACTTATAGGCCTGCTATTAACTTCAGTCAGCGCTTTTGCCTTTATGGGCCATCCTGGACCGACCCCTATGATACTTGACGAGCTTGACCTCACACCGGCTCAGGCGAAAGAGATCAAGGCAATCCAAAAAGCCTCCAGAAACGAGCATATCAAGATAAGCGACCAGATGGACGATCTTCGCGATGCGACCCGACAGAAAATGCTCTCGGTCCTCACTGATGAGCAGAAAACAAAATTCAAAGCTCTTCGTAAAGAGATGCGAAATGAGATGCGCGACAAACGTCGTAACGGCGACTGTGATCGTGGTACAATGACAAGAATGAAACCACAATACGATAAAAGATGACAAAAGTTCTGCTGATAGAAGATGATGCGGAGATCACCGCTTTGCTGAGCGCATTTCTTGTGAGTTACGGCATGGAGGTCCTCTCCTTTGAGAACCCTCTGACTGCGCTCAACTCAATGCACATTGAGTCCTACGACGTCGTGCTGCTGGACCTTACCCTGCCGGAGATCGATGGGCTGGAGGTCTGCAGACGTATCCGCGAACACTATGACATTCCCATCATCATTTCATCCGCACGCCATGACCTCGCCGACAAGGTCGTAGCACTGGACTACGGCGCCGACGACTACCTCCCAAAACCGTATGAACCGCGTGAACTTGTCGCCCGTATCCAGAGACATGTCCGACGTCATGCAGGCAGCCTTGCAAAACAGCCCTCGCATTTTTCCATTGACAGCGAACGGATGCAGATCGTCCAGGACGGTCGCATACTCGACCTGACACTGGCAGAGTACGAGCTGCTTGCCCTTCTCATCAAAAATGCACAAAAAGTGGTCTCAAGAGATTTCATCGCCAACAACGTCAACGCCATCTCCTGGGAGAGTTCCGACCGAAGCATTGACGTGCTGATAAGCCGTATACGCCATAAGATCGAAGAGGAGCCGAGAAAACCGCTCTTCATCCGCTCTATACGCAGTATCGGCTATAAATTTACGGAATGATCATGAACCGACACTCTATCTTTTTCAAACTCAACCTTCTTTTCAGCCTTGCCCTGCTCATGCTTGTCCTGCTCTTTCTCTTCTTTATGTTTAACACCAAGATGCACGAGCGCCATCTTGAAGGGGAACGGGGTATGGAGCTAATGCGCCTGCTGCACCACACCAAGCACCTCCCTCTTGCCCAACGCAGCGCCGAACTCAAAGAGGCGCAATTCGAACTGCTCGAAGCGCAGCAGCTGCCTGAGACGGCCAGACCGCTGGCGCTTCCGGGAAAAGAGCCGCGGATCCGCAAGCCGTTTATCCTCTACAGCGATGCGGGCAGCTACTATTTTCAGTCCCGCACCTCCCGTAACCCTTTTCTGGTCAGAGAGAAGCGTGAAGTCGAAGCCTTTGGCGGCCTTTACATCATCTTTGTACTTCTGCTCTTCGGTCTGAGTGCACTCTACCTGACGATCAGACGGAGTCTCAAACCCTTAAAGACCTTGGCACAGAAGATACGCCGTTTTGCCCAGGGCGACCACACTGTCGATACCGCTTCACAGCGTCAAGACGAGATCGCTATGATCGCCAACGAGTTTAACGACGCCGTCAAGACCATCGGAGAGCTCCAATCTTCGCGGCAGCTCTTTTTACGCAATATCATGCACGAACTCAAGACCCCCTTGACTAAAGGGAAACTCACCTTGGCGATGATGGAAAAAAATGGGCAGGCCCTCTATCTTGACACCCTTTTCAACCGTATGGACATGCTCATCAACCAGTTCGCCCATATCGAAAAACTTCAAAGCAGCCAGCTCCATAGAGAGCATCGCAACGTATACACACTGCTAGAAGAAGCCATAGAAAACCTCTATCTTGAACAGGCGCAGCGTGATCTGATCAAGATCGATAACGTAACGGAAACGTCGATCGATGTAGACAGCGAACTTTTCGTCAGCGCACTCTCAAATCTACTTGACAATGCACTCAAATACAGTACATCGTGCAATATCGTCGTCACTATCAAAGAGGGGCGTCTCTGTATAAGCAACCCTGCAGAGGCGATGCCCAAGCCCATAGAGGCCTACCTCAAGCCCTTCACCACTGAGCACCACAGTGACGGCGGGTTGGGACTAGGGCTCTATATTGTCGAGAGCATCGCCTCTGCCCATGGATTTGCCCTTGAGTACCGCTACGAAGAGGGTATTCACATCTTCTGCATCCGCTTCAAATAGAAGCATGATATGTTTAGTACCGCTCTCTTTTTTTAGTGTTATTACTCTATTAATCTGAGAACTTAAGTCATATCAAATGTTATCTATGCAATAGTTGCATAGCTAACTAAAGGAATCATTTATGGAGTACAGCCTCAGAAGCTCACTTGGATTTCGCCTCAACAACGTCAGCAACAAAATTCACGCCATGTTTGCAAAAAAGACCGAACCATACGGTATCGCTCCCGAACAGTTTGCTGCGATGAAGATGATAAGCGAAGACGGCGAAGTGACCCAGTCCAAAATTGCAACAATGCTCGCCAAGGCCAAACCCACGGTAAGCCGAACAGTTGATGCATTAGAGAAAAAAGGGCTCATCACCCGCGACGAAGATGACACTGACCGGCGCGTCAAATACATACGGCTGACCGAAGAGGGACAAAAAGTTCTAAATGCGGTCATCCCCATGGCAAAGTCCTTTAATGAGACTATCTATAGCCAGTTCACAACGCAAGAGATCGAGACATTTTTCCATGTCCTCGAAACGATAAACGACACCGTCGAACAATGCACTTTAACAGGAGAAAAAACACATGAAATCTAAAATATTATCAGCACTTTTGCTGACCTCGGCCATCGTCTCGGTCAGCCCGCTCTCTGCCCAGGAGGCTCAAGCCCCTGCCGCTACCCATGTCGACGTCTATGTCGTTCCGCCTGCAGCACAGATGCCCATTACACTGGAGTATCCTGCCCTCCTCAAAAGCATCCGCAGTGCCACCGTTGTCTCGAGAATTTCGGGCGTATTGGAGAAAAAATTCTTTACGGAGGGCTCTTACATTAAAAAAGGAGCACTGCTCTACCGTATAGAGCCGGACATCTACGCTGCCCTTGTACACGAACGCCAGGCAGACCTCGCCTTCCAGCAGTCCGTGTTGACTAAAACCAAGCGCGATTGGGAACGTGCCAAGTCGCTCTACACGGACAAGGCTATCAGCCTTAAAGAGCATGATGCCGCCCTCTCCTCTTATGAGACCTCTGTCGCAGAAGTCAACGCAGCCAAGGCCAAACTTGCTTCGGCCAGAGTAAACCTCAACTACACAGATGTCCGGGCACCGATCAGCGGTATCGCCGGGATGAAATCGACCGACCTCGGTAACGTCGTCAACCCAGGAACCCCGCTGGTCACCATTACCCAGACCAATCCGATACAGGCTGAGTTCGCCATTCCCGATGTCGATTTCATCAAAGCACAAGAAGCAGAGGCTGACGGCAGCTGGGGAAAATCTTTTCAAAAGAAGTTGACGGCAACACTGAACGTCAAAGGGGTAAGCGCGATCGGCCGTGTCGACTATGTATCGCCTGTAATCGACCAAAGGACCAGCAGCGTTCAGGCGCGTGCTCTATTTGAGAATAAAAAAGGGACCCTTCTTCCCGGATCATTCGGACGGGTCAAGATCGAAGGGATTGTGCGTAACGGTGCCCTGACAGTACCGCAGAAAGCCATCCTTCAGAACCCGCTCGGTACTATCGTCTTTGTCGTCGAAGAGGGCAAGGCGGCCGCACGTCCAGTTGTCATCGGAGACACCTCTGGTGAGAACTTTATCGTCAAAAAAGGGCTTAAGTCCGGTGACACAGTCATTGTCAATAACTTCTTCCGTGTCCGACCCGGCGCTGCCGTTGCGATCGATAAAACGATCAACGGAGAGGTGAAATAACGATGTTCTCCAAATTTTTCATCGAGCGTCCGATCTTTGCATCGGTCCTCTCGATCATACTCGTCCTCGTAGGACTGATAGCCATCAAAGAGCTGCCGGTGCAGGAGTACCCGAGTATCGTGCCGCCGCAGATTACGATCCAGGCCGTCTACCCCGGCGCTGATGCCGAGACCCTCTCCAAAACCGTTGCCTCACCGCTCGAAGATGCCATCAACGGTGCGAAGAACATGATCTACATGACCTCGACCGCCTCCCCGAGCGGTATCTTGCGTATGACCGTCACCTTTGCCACAGGCACCAATCCCGCCGATGCCAATGTCGATGTCAACAACCGTGTGCAGGTCGCTTTGAACAAGCTCCCCGAAGCGGTGCGCCGACAGGGTGTCAGCATCCGCGAACGCTCACCTGACATGCTGCGTGTTATCGCCTTCACCTCCGAAGGGCGGAAACACGATGCCCTCTGGCTCAATAACTACGCCATGATCAACGTTCTTGACGACATCAAACGCATCAACGGCGTCGGTGATGCCTTTCTCTTCGGAAGCAAAGAGTACGCTATCCGCGTCTGGATCCGTCCGGACGAACTGGCGGCGTACGATCTGACTGTCGATGAGATCGTCAAGGTCATCGCCAGTCAGAACGTCCAGATCGGCGCCGGACAGATCGGTGACGAACCGACTTCTTCCAAGCAGGTCTACACCTATACGGTACTAACCGAAGGGCGTCTAAAAACTGCCAAAGCCTTCGGCAATATCATCGTCCGCTCCAACCCCGACGGTTCCTCACTTCGTCTGAAAGACATTGCCGGTGTGGAACTCGGGGCAGAACGCTACATGCTCAATGCCATGTACAACAAAGAGCCGATGGCCGTTGCCGGGATCTTCCTTGCACCGGGAGCCAATGCGCTTGAAGTCGCAGAAGCCCTGGACAAAACCCTCGAAGAGGCGGCGACCAAGTACCCTGAAGATGTACGCGAGCATACCCTCTACGACACGACCAAGTTTGTCAAGGCCTCAATCCAAGAGGTGCTCAAGACACTGGCCGAAGCGATCATTCTCGTCATCATTATTATCTACTTCTTTCTGGGCAACGTGCGCGCCACCATCATTCCGGTGCTGGCTATCCCAGTCTCATTGCTGGGTGCTTTTGGCGGGCTCTATCTGGCCGGTTATTCGGTCAATCTGCTGACCCTGTTTGCGCTAATACTGGCCATCGGTCTGGTCGTCGATGACGCCATCGTCGTCATCGAAAACGTCGAGCGGATATTGCGCGACAAAGAGGGGATCACCGTCAAAGAGGCGACGGTTGAAGCGATGCGTGAGATCACAGGACCGGTCATCGCCATCGTCCTCGTCCTCTCCGCTGTCTTTATCCCGACCGCCCTTGTCGGCGGGTTCAGCGGCCTGATGTACCAGCAGTTTGCCATCACTATCGTCATCTCCGTCATCATCTCCGGTATCGTGGCACTGACCCTGACACCGGCGCTCTGTGTCGTTTTTTTACGCGAACATGAGAGTGAACCCTTCTGGCTTGTCGGCAAATTCCACGCCTTTTTCGACTATCTGACCCTCGGATTTGCCGCCGGTGTCAAGAAGGTACTGAAATATGCCGTACTCAACATCCTCATCTTCGGCTTGATGACTGCAGCGGCGATCTGGGCGGTACAAAAACTCCCGAGCAGCCTTGTACCCAACGAAGATAAAGGGGTCTTGATGGTCCTCTCCTACCTCATGCCGGGTGCTTCGCTTGACCGTACAACTGAGGTAATGAAAGAGGTGACCGATACAATCGCCTCCCATCCCGACACCGCTGACTTCGGCGGTATGGCAGGTATCGACCTGGTCACCTTTGCTTTCAAATCCGATGCGGGTATCGGCTTTACCCACCTCAAAGATTGGTCTGAGCGTCCGGAAGCGAACCAGAGTGCGCAGGCAATAGCAGGTGCCTTAATGGGCAAACTCTCTCAAAACAAAGAGGCCTTCGTTCTCGCGGTCAATCCTCCTCCGATCAGGGGTATGAGCTCCACCGGCGGCTTTGAACTCTATGTTCAAGACCGTACCGGCGGCGACATCATTCAACTTGACGGCTACATCAACGAAATCGTCAAAGAAGCCAACGCCCGTCCGGAACTCACAATGGTGCGTACCACCCTAAAAACCGGTGTGCCGCAGTACCGTTTGACCATCGACCGCGACAAAGCCAAAGCCTACGGCGTCGGCATAGACCAGATCTACAGCACGCTCGGTTCGACCTTCGGAACCGGTTACGTCAACGACTTTAACCTCTACGGGCGCGTCTATCACGTCAACGTTCAGGTCGATCCGGAATTCCGCGACAATGTCGAAGACTACCGTTACATCTTCGTGCGTTCAGAGAACGGAGGGATGGTTCCGATCAGTTCTCTGGTCAAGACCGAACGGGTCGTCGGCCCGAGCGTGATCCAGCGCTTCAACATGTTTACTGCCGGTCAGATCTCCGGTCAGCCTTCACCGGGGTACAGCTCTGGCGATGCCATGCGTGTCATCCAGGAGGTTGCCGCAGAGGTGCTCCCTGAGGGCTACACCACGGCATGGGCCGGTACCGCCTATCAAGAGCAGAAGGTCGCGGAAAAAGGGAATAACACCTTTTTGTTTGCGATCATCTTTACCTTCTTGGTCCTTGCGGCGCTCTATGAGAGCTGGACCATTCCGTTTGCAGTCCTGATGACCGTGCCGTTTGCCCTCCTCGGTGCTGCACTCGGCGTAATGCTCCGCGGACTTGAGAATGACATCTACTTCCAGGTTGGCCTTGTCACCCTGGTGGGGCTGGCCGCGAAAAATGCGATCCTTATCGTCGAATTCGCCCAGCAGAAACTGCGCGAAGGGCTCTCGCTCTACGACGCTACAGTGGCGGGTGCACGTATCCGTTTTCGTCCGATCGTCATGACCTCGCTCGCCTTTATCGGCGGGACCCTGCCGCTGGCACTCAGCACAGGTGCCGGGGCCAACAGCCGCAATATTATCGGTACGACCGTGGTCAGCGGTATGATCGTCCTCACCGTAGTCGCGATCTTTTTTATTCCGCTCTTCTACTACCTGATCATGCGCGCCAAAGCGCAGTTTTCCAAGAAAGGAGCCCAAGATGAAAAGTAGTATCCTACTCTCCGTTACCGCTGTTCTACTCATAAGCGGCTGTTCCATGGCCCCGAAACTCGAGGTCAAACAGCCGGCAATGCCGATGGCACTTTCAGATGTCAATGCCACCTCTCCGGTCAATCTCAAGTGGTGGGAGCAGTTCCACGATGAGAATCTCAACACTCTCATTACTGAAGCACTTGCCAAGAACGACGATCTGAAACTGGCCTTGAGCAACGTCATGCTTGCCAGAGCCACACTCGGTTTGAGCACAGCGGAGCGCTATCCGACGATTGACGGTTCGGCATCGGCCTACCGTCAAAAGACAAGCGGTGAGACCCTTTCGCCTTTTTCCGGTGTTACCTACAACAGTTTCGACCTCTCACTTGGTGCTGCCTATGAGTTCGATTTTTGGGGAAAATATAGCAATATGGAGGCTTCCGCCCGTGCCGAGATGTTTGCAAGTGAAGCCGATATGGAGACCGTTCGTATCTCGCTTATTAGCAGTGTCGCCGAGCTCTATTTCACCCTGATCACATTCGAACGTCAAATCGAAGTGACATCGGAAACCCTCCAGGCCTATAAAGAGAGTTATGAATACCGTCTGCGCCAATATGCCCACGGTGTGATCGACACCCTGGTCCTTGAACAGGCGCATGCTCTCTATGCCAACGCCAAACTCAGACTCGCCGAGCAGAAGGAGAGCAGTATGCTCACTAAGAGCGCCCTGACTGTTCTTGTCGGACGTTCTCCCGAAGCGATCTTCACTGAAAAGGTCGATACGGCCCCCGCTTTAGCCATGCCGTTGAGTATCCCGGCAGAACTGACCTCGAACCTCTTGGAGCAGCGTCCTGATATACGTGCCGCAGAAGAGCGCCTTCGCGCTGCCAATGCCACGATCGGTGTCGCAAAAGCGGCCTATTTCCCTTCTATCTCCCTGACGGGAACAGCCGGGTTCAGCAGCACCGATCTTGGGAGTCTGCTTAAATCCTCGGCCGGAATGTGGGGCTTCGGTCCGTCACTCTATGTCCCTATATTTGATTTCGGCCGTATCAAAAGCAGTGTCGCGATCGCAGAAGCCAAAAAAGATACCGCGGTCGTCACCTACGCCATGACGGTTAAAAACGCCTTTAAAGAGGTCTATGACGCCCTCACAAAGATTGAGAGTACCCATGAAAAACTGCTTGCGCAAAATGAGGAGACCGAAGCCCTTGAAAAGGTTCTACTCCACTCTCAGCAGCGCTTTGACAGCGGCTACGGCACATACTTGGACGTCATTTCAAGCAAACGGGCCCTGCTCACGTCGCGGACCAATTTCATCGCCCTGAACGACGCCCTGCTTATCAACCAGATCACTCTCTACAAAGCCCTCGGCGGCGGCTGGAAACCGCAAGAGAAATAACAGTAACAGATACCGCTCGATAAAGGCTCTTATAGCGGGCCGATTACCTATTCGCTGTAGAGCTCTCTGATCGCAAGAAAATCGTCAACATGTTCAAAAAAAAGATCGATCAAGCGTGGATCAAAAAAAGTTCCGCGGTTATCTTTGAAGTAAGCAAAGATATCACTGTCGGACCATGGCTCTTTATAGGGGCGCGCCATACTCAGTGCATCAAAGACATCGGCAACGGCTGTGATCCGTCCGTAGATATGGATCTCTTCAGATTCCAACCCTCTCGGATAGCCGCTCCCATCCCATTTTTCATGATGCTGGTGGGCCACAATCGCAGCAGCTTTGAGAATAGGACGGTCTGAGTTTTTCAAAATATTGTAACCGTTCTCGCAATGCGTCTGCATGACCTTACGCTCGCCATCCGTAAGATATCCCTCTTTGTTGAGAATATGGTCAGGTACCGCCAATTTACCGATATCATGCATAGGTGAGGCAAGCTGCAGGATCGATGCTTCCTTTTCATCAAGTCCGGCCCGGAGAGCCAACATTCTGGAGTACTTGGCAACCCGTTTGACATGGCTCGCCGTATCACGGGAACGGATTTCTCCAATCTCACCGAGACGGTATAAGAGTGTTTTCTGGGTCTCTTCTATCTCCGCATACAGATTGCTTTTTGCCGTTTCGATCGTTGTAATATCATGACGTATGCCGATATATTCGACAATGTTGCCTCTGCAGTCAGTGATAGGGTTGATCACCGTATCGACATAATAGGCCCCACCGCTTTTAGTGCGGTTTTTAACAATCCCAGACCATGCCTTTTTCTCGGAGATCATCCCCCACATCTCCTTGAAAACAGCAGCCGCCATATCCGGATGTCTGATAATATTGTGCGGCTGGCCGACCAGTTCCTCTTCGCTGTAGCCGGAGATATCGCAAAACTTTTGATTAACAAAAGTGATCACGCCGCGGGCATCTGTTTTAGAGACGATGGCACTTCTGTCCACTGCTTCCTTATACTCTTGCAACAGTCTGTTCTGTAGCCTATCGACGGAAGTGACATCTTCAAAAACAACAATGTATTGTTTCATATCAGCGAAGGTATAGGCCTGTACTTTGGGAAGAAATATGCGCGTTTCACTTCCCTGTTGGATCATGATCTTGTGATCTCGCTCCGTTTCAGTGAGGATCTCGTCCACCCACAGCCGTTCACCCTTGCAAAAAGAGAGATAGTTGCGCGCCTCTTTGAACAGTTCACAAAGGCACTGATAGTGTTCAAAAAAAGCTTCATTGGAATCAAACCCGATAAACTCCAGCAACGCTCTGTTGGCTCTGAGCATTTTACTGCCGTCTGTGATGATGCAGGGGCTCGGCATAAGATCAAAGACGGACTCAAAACAGGTATGGTCCACAGTTTGCGTATGGCTAGTCATTGGAGACATCGATACCCTTTTATCCAGAGTACACTCTTTTTTACCGGCACACAGCAGTATCCTTGCACCGACACCTTAGCTTACTTTCCGCCGAACATTTTGGCCATAGCGCTAAAGAAGAGTTTAAGTGCCCCTTTGTTGCCGATGATGTTATCGATAAATTCATCATAGCTAAGCCGCTGGGAGTCAAGGTAACCGGCAAAATATTTTTCAGAGGCTTCCATGCCGCCGCTTTTTTCAATATCAAGCAGTTCACCGTAGATCTTGCTGATCGTTTCAACCGCTTTCGGTCTTGCCGCCTGGCGATAGGCCATATAGCTTCTGATCGTGTTGTCCATCGGATCTTTTTTGATCTCAAACTTAGTCGTAACCCAGTAATAACGCCCGTCTTTCGCCAGGTTTTTGACCAGGGCAAAGATATTTTTTCCCTGTTGCAAACGATCCCACATCAGCTTGAAGATCACCTTCGGCATATCAGGATGACGTATCATGTTGTGCGGTTTTCCGATCAGCTCGTTGGGCGAGTAACCCGATATCTCAAAAAAGTAATCGTTTCCGAACTCGATATTACCTTTGGTATCGGTGCGGCTCATGATGTATTTGTACTTGTCCAGTTTGACCGGCTCGTCAATCGGGGTAGGTTTTTCCATCTCATTTTCCTTTTCTGTATTATTTTTTTAAATATCATAAAATAAAAGAGTGACAAAAAAGTGACAGGCAGGAGAAGATTTTTATTATATAAAGTTATATATCTTTTATCAGGCGATGTTGATTCGGTACCCCTCTCCATAAATATTCTCAATACAACCGTCTGGAAGCTTTTTACGAATACGCTTTATCAGCGCCTTGATTCTGGGGCTGGTGTCGTCATCCAACCCCAAAGGCCACAGATACAGTTCAATAGTGTAGCTTGTAAAGACACGTCCCGGCTTGGAGCCCAAAAGTGTCAACAACTCTTTCTCACGCAAAGTCAATTTCACCTGAACACCCCGGCAAAAGAGTTCATGCTTAGAACTGTTCCACTGAAACGACTCCCCCAGATCAACAAAGTGTCTGTCGTCGAGTTCAAGAACCGCTTTTTCTAATGTCTCTTTAAAAGATTTCCGCCCGAACGGCTTAAGAAGAAAACGGGTCAAGCCCAGCTCGACGGCCTGAAGAAGCCGCTCCTCATTGACATAAGCCGTAGCGATGATGATACGGGTCTGCTTGTCGCTCTGTCTGATCTTTTCAGCGAGCTGCAATCCGTTTATCTTCGGCATCTCCACATCCAGCAGTACAATATCGGGACGGTACTTTTCATAAAACCTCCACGCCTCTTCACCATCACACGCTTCATAAACATCATGAAAAAGGTGCCCTAGAAATCCGGCATAGTGGCTCCGCGCCGTCGTGGCGTCATCCGCATACAAAATAGAGACATTGGCGTAACAGTAGTTCATCCGTCATCCCTCACATGCGGAAAGCGCATCGTAAAAACTGCACCCTCGCCGCCATTTTCAACCGAAAGGGTACCTCCGAGACCCCTCTCGATAAGCTTTTTGGCAATATAAAGTCCCAGCCCTGTTCCATGCCCCTTGCGCTTGGTCGTAAAATAGGGATCGAAGATCTTATCGACGAACAGATCGGAGACACCGCCGGCATTGTCGGAAATAGTGACAATACCACCCTCTTCTCTGCTCCCGATACCAATGGTGATCTTCGGTTCACGTACCTCACGGTGTCTGAAACACTCCCGGGCATTGTTTAAAATGGTCAGGATAGCCTGGACAAACTCCTTTTCGGAGCCGTGCACAAAAAAATCTTTCTCCATCTTCAATTCGCAGCCGATCTTGCCCTGTTCGAATTCGCCCCGAAAAAGGGTAAAGACAGTGTTCAGCACCTCGCCGATACTGAATACCGATTTGTTCTTATTGGGGTTAAAGAACTCTTTAAAACTCTCGATTGTCTGGGACATATGGTTGGTGAGCATTTCGATCTCGTCGAGTTTCTCGGAGAGTGCCTCTTTGGTCAGTATGCCCTCCTCGTAATCCTCTTCCACCAACGGTAAAATCGAGTTTATCTGATGCAGCGGCTGTTTCCATTGATGGGCGATGCTGTTGATCAACTCGCCCATCTGCGCCATCTTGGAGTGGTGAAACATCTGCTCCTGGTTGATCTCATGTTCGAGCTGAAGCTCTTTCATCTCGGTAATGTCCTGAACTGTTCCGAATGAGCTGACGGCCTCGCCTCTCTCGTCAAAAAACGTCTCGCACTCTTCTTGAACATATTTGATACGCCCGTCCGGCATCAAAAGCCGATGTTCGATACGGTAGGGGCTTTTCTCCTCAAGTGAGTGGATATAGGCATTATTGACGCTTTCAAAATCATCGGGATGGATAGCCGAAAGAAACGCCTCGTAAGAGGCTTCAAAATCCGAAGGATCCTTTTCAAAGATCCGGTAGACCTGCTCCGACCACTGCAACCGGTTTGCACCAATATCCAGAAACCATGAGCCGATCTTCGCCATCCTCTGTGCCCGTTTAAAAAAGGTCTCGTTACGCTGGAAAGAAACCTCCAGCTCTTTATGGCGCGTCATATCTTCCGCAAGACCTTGCCATCCGACAAGATTGCCTTTGTTATCGTAATAGGGGCATTCATAGATCTGCAAATAACGCCGTAACCCGTTTTTATGTTGCAACTCGACCTCAAAAGGAGGGCGTATATCGGCTTTATGCTTTTCCACAGGAGCATTCGTCACACCTCTGAGAACGGTGTCAAACTGCTCCGGAAACTCTTTTTCCGTGTACCCCAGAATAGAACGCTGCGAGGGGCCGACATAGCGGTAACCGCCTTCTCTGTTGCGTATATAGAAAAAGAAATTGACCTCCGCCGCCTCGATAAGTGCGAAAAAGTTGTGGCTTTCGGCATCTTGCATAGTTTATCTTCCAATTATAATGTGTTGAACTGCGGTGACATGGAAAACGGGGCTTGAGTACAATTAATAATTATTATATTTGATTGTGAATTAAAAAGTGCTTTTCAGAAAATCAGATCTATAGAAGCCGATCAGTATTGCGACAAGATGAAGGGAGAAGTGTTTTTCCTGAAGTATCGTAAAAGAGCCGGAGAGGCTCTAGTGCTTTTCGTGTGTCCCGCAGCCGCAGCCGCCGCCGGTCATACCGATGACAAAGTGATCTTCGACTTCCGTAATATCGAAGTTGTGCTTACCGCAGAAGCTTGACTGCATGTATGCCAGCTGCTCCTCTGCGGCGTTAAGTGCTGCCGGCTTTTCAGTAAAGGTATCGATCTGTGACAACCCCTCTTTTTTAGCACAACTGCAAAGCTTCTCAATGATAACGTGATGCTCCATAATAGTCTCCTTTTGGTTGGTTATACTCTGTTTGCATGAACTATGCCAGAAGCGTATTCAAGCCTCTTTATTTGCCGCCGAACATCTTGGTCATCGCCGTAAAGAAGATCTTGAATGCCCCGTTGTTCCCGATGACTTCGTCGATAAACTCATCGTATGTTTGACGTCTAGATTCAAGATAGCCGGAAAGATACTTTTCAGAGGCTTCTACACCGCCACTCTGTTCAATATCTAAAAGCTCTTTATACAGCTTGCTGATCGATCCGATGGTTTTTGGTTTTGCTGCCTGTCGATAGGCCATATAACTTCGTATAGAGTTCTCTATCGGATCTTTTTTGATCTCAAACTTAGTCGTGACCCAGTAGTATCGACCATCTTTGGCCATATTTTTAACGACTGCAAAAACATTTTTTCCCTGTTTTAGACGGTCCCACATCAGCTTGAAGATCACCTTTGGCATATCCGGGTGACGTATAAGATTATGCGACCTGCCGATCAGTTCGTTAGGGGTATAACCGGAGATCTCAAAAAAGTAGTCGTTTCCAAACTCAATATTTCCTTTTGTGTCCGTACGGCTCATGATATATTTATATTTGTCAAGCTTGACACTTTCGTCGATCGGGGTCTGTTGTTCCATGTTATCTCCTTAAATGATGTTACCGCGACAGATATGCAAATATCATTCCTGAGAAACTGTTTTGCTCTGATTCTCCGACATTAATGTCTCTTGTCTCTCCGTTTTAAAAACTGAATATGTATAATAAAATATAATACTTACCGTTTAGCCTTCCATAAAACCCATAAACAGGGGGTCATATCCTGTCTATTTTTTAAACAAAAACATGTCTAAACACGCTTATAAGGTCGATATAATTTTGAAAACAAATTTTCGGACACTGTTCAATACCCCTTAAAACATTGAATTTTGCGGTGCCCTCCAAGATAAAGGTATTGTTATGATGAAAGAGCAGACGATTCACAACCTGCACAAAGCACGCACCGCCCATGTTCGAACACTTAACACTGTTAAACTGCTGGTCTCGGGACTCAATGTTGATGAGAGCCAGTTCAAACTCGGACAGACCGAAACAGCTTTCGGGAAGTGGTTTCACGAAGAGGCGATGCTCTTCTCGACAGGCAACAGCCGTATCCACCTTGAAGCCATTGAAACGCTACTGCTGCAACTGCATGACCACTTCACAAAGATATATAAGATCTATTTTGCCAACAATTCCGGCGGGATCATGGGTCTCTTCGGCAAAAAAAACAGACCCAGTGATGCCGAAAAAGAGCTGGCAAAACGTCTTTATGACGAGATGATCGCCTTCTCGGACGAGTTAAAACAGAAGCTGAGGATCTTTGAGAGCCAACTCTCAAGCATGCCCGAAGAGAAGTTCGCTCAAACGGCTTATATTCCGATAGAGACACCCGCCTCAGAACCCGAAGAAGAGGACGACGCACAGTACCATTTTGGTGCACGCGGTCACTAGAGGATCTTCGGCCGCATAGTACACAATATGCATAGAAAAGGACATCCTTACATGAAAGAGATCATATGCCTGACAACCTGCACCTCAACATCACGTCGATGGACGAAAAGCATGATCAATTCCTAACCCTCTTAACCAACATACAGGCCTCTGAAACAGGCCTTTTCCTCCCCCTCTTTGCAGAGATGATCGAACACACCAAAGATCATTTTACTTTAGAAGAAGATATGATGCGGAACTACAACTTTTACGGGCGTCAGGAACATCTTGACGAACATGCAGACCTCTTGGATGAGATGCAGTACTTTTACAAAAAGTCAAAACGGATGCCGATGATAGGCAGGTCTTATATCGATGACTACGCCCTGGAGAAGTTTACCCGCCACATCATCAACATCGATTCGCAGTTGGCGATGTTTTTGAAAGAGCAGAAGCTTGTGTAAAAACGCAATGACAAAAGCTTAGGAGCGAAGTAATGCAAGAGAGAGGATTTGTCCTAACTGCCGCAGGTGTAAAGATGCCCCGGCTCATCTACAGTACCGCCTGGAAAAAAGAGCGCACGACCGATCTTGTACTCAGAGCTGTCCAAGCTGGTTTTAGAGGTATCGACACCGCCTGCCAGCCCAGACATTATGCTGAAGATGGTGTAGGCAAGGCTCTTCAGATCCTTCAGCAACAAGGTGTACAACGCGAAACGCTCTATATCCAGACCAAATTCACACCTGCCTCCGGACAAGACCCGAACACCATCCCCTACGACAAAAAGAGCCCCTTGGCGGAACAGGTTGAGCAGTCGTTCGCACGCTCACAGCATAATCTGAAGACTGACTACGTTGACTCGCTTCTGCTGCATACGCCCCTCTTCCCTTTTTCCCATCTGCTAAGTGTGTGGCAAGCTATGGAGAAGATCTACAAAAGCAACAATGCACGCCAGCTTGGTATCAGCAACTGCTATGACCTTGACGTGCTAAAGCGGCTCTACGGTGAAGCCGAAGTCAAGCCCGCGGTTGTGCAGAACAGGTTTTACGACGAAACAGGCTATGACACCGAACTGCGTCAGTGGTGCAGCGAACACAGCATCATCTACCAGAGTTTTTGGAGCCTGACGGCCAACCCGCATATACTCGGCAGTGAGACCCTTGTAACACTCGCGCGCAAACACCGTAAAACAGAAGCACAGATCTTCTTCGCCTTTCTCATGGCTATCGGCATCGTTCCTCTCACCGGGACAACCTCAGATGCCCATATGAGAGAGGACCTTGAGCTCTTCAATATCACGCTCAGTTCCAATGAAATAACAAGCATACAGAAACTGTTATAGAATCCATCCCCCGAGCTTTCGTTCCTTGAACAGAAATTGCATACAGAGTGTTATACATGGACGGTGCGCTGCTTTTTTGATGCCGTATTGGCACGCTTCATGATCACAATACTTTGCACGATATACCATTGTATTTAACTAATTTGGCGTTTAAACTACTCCTTTTTACTTCAATAGAGTGCCGTAAAAAGGAGAAAAATGTTACTGTATCATCTCAAACAACTTGACCGAAATGAGTACATCGCTTCAGTCGCGACCATCCATGACCCCCGAACACTCAAGTTCGCCGACATGTCGATGAAATGGTGGGACAGGTATTACAGCTGGCGAGCACACGGTTGCATGGTTTTGAGCGATAAAGAGAATGCCCATCTCTGCTATATCTTCTACAAGATCGACCGCCATCTCAACTACATGACGATTCATAATATTTTCACACCGCTTATCCAACGGCGCAAAGGGTATGCCCAGGCACTTTTAAGCATGGTCTTTGACGTTGCCGTCGCGCAAAACGTTAAGCGCTTCAGACTCACCTCGATCTCAAACTCACTTGACTTCTATCTCTCGCTGGGGTTTGTCTATTGGGGCGTCAACAGTGTCGGAGACTACTACTGCAATCTGCCTATACCCGCAGAGGGGCTTGACGGCCTTTCGGAAATGGTACTGGGTTCTGAGACCAAAGCACTTCTCGGGAATGCCGCTGCCTCGATCCACACCAAAACAGACGGCAATGAGACTAGACTCTCAGACCAACAGGGCCTCATCTATGATAGCGATCTGATAAAGATGGGAAAAAACTACATGCTTTCAGCCTTCCAAGAGGCATAATTGCATTGCCAAAAAGAGACAGAGACATTGTTCCAAAGAGCGTCTATTGTATCTTCAAGCCCAAGTCGGCTATAGTGGTGTGATGATGACTATCGAGAACGTAACTACCAACAGACAGATAGCGACCGTAAAAACACTCGCCCATACAATATGGAATGAACACTACACCTCCATCATCGGCAAGGATCAAGTGGAGTACATGCTTGCAGCCCTTCAAAACAGTCAGGCTATTGCGCGCCAGATCAGAGAAGGTTCTCTCTATTACCTTTTTAAACATGGCGAGAGAGAGTTAGGTTATATGGCCATCGAGACGAAAGAGAAGACCCTCTTTTTGAGTAAGTTCTACATCAACGCTGCAGACCGAAATAGAGGGTATGGCAAAGAGGCCTGTATCTTTTTAGAAGAGCTTGCCCGGCAAAAAAGGGTTCAGAGCATCACGCTGACGGTCAACAAAAACAACGCCCTCGCCATCAAAAGTTATGAAAAACTGGGTTTTACCCATCAAGGCAGTATTGTTCAGTCCATCGGCAATGGTTTTGTCATGGATGATTTTAAAATGGAAAAGATGGTCTGACTGCGACCTTATAGTAGATTGCCCAGCGATGTGAAAAAACAGCTCTATTATTGCGGCATCTTCTCTTATTACGTTATAGTACGGCATCTTACTAGAGGGCACCTCTAAAAGGAAAGGTTCATGGATTATAACGCCATACTCCAAGAGATCGCAGAAGAGGTAAAACCACTGATGGGACAGGGAAAAGTCGCCGACTATATCCCGGCTCTTGCCAACATCAATCCAAATCAGTTCGCCATGACGATCACCCTCTTCGACGGGACGCAGTACAGTGTCGGCAGCGCTGACACCCTCTTCTCCATTCAGAGTATCTCCAAACTCTATACCTTTACTCTCGCGCTCAAACATTACGGCTACGAACTTTATAAACGTATCGGACGCGAACCTTCGGGTAACCCGTTCAACTCCCTCGTTCAGCTTGAGTATGAACACGGCATCCCCCGAAACCCTTTTATCAACGCCGGAGCGATTGTGGTTACGGATGCATTGATGGATCATCACCCCCAAAGTGACATAGCCTATAACGAGATCAGGGATTTTATTCGTTTAATTGCCGATGAGACGACTATTGATCGTGACGAGATCGTGGCCCGCTCAGAGATGGAACACGGTTATCGTAACCTCGCCCTGGCAAACCTCATGAAAAGCTTCGGAAACATCAACAACGACATTCTCGACGTCGTGCAGACCTACTTCAACCACTGTGCTATCGAGATGAACACCAAGATGTTATCACGCTCCATGCTCTACCTTGCCAACCACGGTACCGACCCGATCAACGGTGAGGTCTATATCACTCCGCAACAGGCTAAACGGATCAACGCCGTTATGCTCACCTGCGGCCATTACGACGCATCGGGTGACTTCGCTTTTCATGTCGGACTGCCGGGCAAAAGCGGTGTAGGCGGCGGTATCGTCGCCGTTATCCCCAAACAGATGGGCATCGCCGTCTGGTCACCGGCACTCAACGGACAGGGGAACTCACTGGTCGGCACCCATGCGCTGGAGCTCTTTACCACCAAGACCGGGCTTTCTATTTTCTAAGAGCTCTGCTCATCGCGTTGTTTTTGAAAAGAAGCGTTCTACTTTTTCTGCTCTTCAAAGCTCTTTTCCAACAGCTCAGCGTCATTGATGACCGTGACCGTCGTAAAAGGGTCCCCCTCGCTCTTTGGCACCGACGAAAACCCTTCTATACTCACGCAACTCGGACATTTACCCTCATTTAACAGTGCCAATTGGTCAATTGTTATTTTTGCATCACAGGCCTGACAGTAAAAAAATTGTTTTATCTCTTGATCCTTTTTAGCATCGATTGCAACTTTTATACCACCTCGAACGCGTCAATGAACAGAATATGCATATCAACTTTAAAAGAGACATATTAAGGTGCCTCTAAAACCCTATCCCCATTCCAAAAATGCGGCGAGAGATTTTAAAGGTGCCCATAACGGAGATTCAGATGAAAGCACGCCTCTACTGCGAGCACTGTGAAAAATATTATGATGTGCCACTTAAAGATGTCCGACTGGTACAAGAGGCAAACAGTGGTCGGATCACATTTGCCCACAACACCTACTACTACGAAGAGGGCTGTTTTTTTAAAACGGTCAATTCACTCAAACAGATCGATCATGAAACGGGGGAAAGTGCATGAAAGCAAACACTATCAAATGGCTGGAGGCGAATGACTACCCTCTTGACGCACTCGACCATCAGGGCAGTTACGGCAACACCGCATTGATGAAAGCCTCACGCGAGGGTAATGCAGAGCTCGTCGCCGAGCTCCTGGAAAACGGGGCCAACATCACCCTTAAAAATGTCGACGGCAACACGGCGCTTTGGCTCGCCTGTTTCGGCGAGAACCCCGAGGTCGTCTCAATGTTGATCGATGCCGGTATCGAGATCGACACTCCAAACGTCAACGGCGTGACCTCTTTGATGTATACGGCGTCCAGCGGAAAAGAGTCAATGGTCAGGATGCTCCTTGACGCCGGTGCCGATGCTACCATTAAAAATCCGGATGACTTTACCGCTCTGGAGCTGGCCGTCACACCGACCATCTTAAGGATGTTACGAAAAGCGGTCGCCGCATGACGGTCGATGTCAATATTCGCGTTGCCGATGAACAGTTTCTAGAAAATATTGATGAGATCATGGAAGAGACCATGGTACAGATCTTCATCCTCCAGCCAAGAGATTATGATGAATTGACAACAGCCAAGGAACAGGCCGATGAATACACCGCTATCTTTTACTGTGCGCCGCTCACCTCGTACGATGAGATAGACAACAATTGTGTCGGTTTTTATGTCGACAACATTCATGCGCTTGAACCGGTCAGACCTTCCAAGAAGCCTCTTTTTGTGGACGAATCCCAGCTCAACATCGAAATGGTCACCGCCCTGCAGAAAGGTTCATTTCACGGTGTTATCTTAAACGCGACGGCGGCGCATGATGAGCTCGAGAAATTCTATCTTGCTGTCGGTCCCGGGAATGTCGGTAAGTTCGATCCTGATGTGCTTGCCAGAGTGCCTATGGAGAAGCTGGTGATGCAGAGCGGTTATCCTGAATATGGTTTTGAGGAGATCTTTGAAACATCCAAGGCAATCTCGGACGTGATGTTTCGACCCGACCCGAGTATACTCGCAGCAGCTACAAAAAGCGCTTTGACTCTCTTGGGGTTTAATAAGAGATAATCTTGTTTAGGCGTCTAGCCGATTCACCGGACTGAACCCGATAGACGCCTAGCCAATTGTTCACCATAATGTATAGAGATCCGGTGACTAGTTCCAAATGATCTCTTCAATTAACTCTGCTGCTACGTCGATACAATCAAACTCATCATTAAAACCAATATGCTCCAGATCACACTCGTCAAAGTGGTGAAGGTAGTGGTTAAACATTTCGTCTTCAAACTCGATCATTTCGTTGTCATACATAATAAATCCTTTTAAGCAGTCAGAGTTTTCTCCGACTTGCTGATGTATACCCATACTAATACATATGCCGTTCCTGAAAAAACGGGCTGCGCAATGCAATTTTCATACCTATATGGTAAAAAGGCGACAAAAATGTCGTAATATTGGAATTATTGTGGTTTTTTTGCCTATTTAAGAGTAAAGCTCTCTCTTTTAGCTTGTAATTTTTAAATGCTGAACATCAAAACTACTTTTGAATCTCTTTGTATGATGGTTATATTGGTTGGACAAGAGGCTGACTTTTTTAGCCATTCAAACTTTTTTATTACTTCATAGCATTAGGATTCAACTTTTTTTCTCTGCTCGTACAGAGAAAAAACCTTGAGGAAAAAAAGAGAGTACGATTCCCTCCGGCCACTATCAACTGCTGTAAAGTTGTCACTTTGAACCTTCATGCATTTTTGCACTACTGCAAAAATTAATGTCCTGACGTAGCAGTGTATCACTCTCTGTGTTTTTGTAGCTGCTTGAAAAAGAGATTCTACTTCTTGCTGCGACACAGATATTTTCTATTATCAAACAGTACCAACAGGGATTAAAGCAAAGCTTTAACGTTAATCGATGCGTTACCGCTTTGCTCTTTTCGCAGCATCTACAGAGCAGACTGGAACTCTAGCGTATCCGTTAAGAAAACGGCACTGTTTGAGCGTAGCGAGTTTGTCGTTTTTAGGATGTGCTAGAGCGGAAGGATGGCAGTCGACAGCTTGTCGACCTCACAGCCGTTGCGAGAGCTTTTTTGCAAACTTTTTTTGCGGCGTAAAAAAGTATGCGCAAATGAGATAAAGGTTGTTCATTCCAGAAACTCAAAACCCTAAAAAAACTAGTTCAATAACTCTGTTACACTCAAACAGACTAAGTAGTCTATAAAACGACCAATTTGTCATCTTTTTTAGCCTATTATAAAGAGCGCCCCTTCGCATCATAATTGCACATATATGAAAAACAATTATATAAGGCTTTCCATGAACCCCCAACATGCCAAACGTTCACTCCAGCACCTCAGTGAAAGGAAAGTACCTGTTTTCTTATGGGGGCCTCCCGGCATCGGAAAGTCTTCCATCGTAGCCCAGATCGCTAAAGAGAAAAAGATCGGCTTTATTGACCTCCGCCTCTCCCTTCTTGACCCCACCGACCTCCGCGGCATCCCCTTCTTCGACGCCAAAAATGAAAAGGCGATCTGGGCACCCGCATCATTCCTGCCCGACGGAAGCGAAAAAGAGGGGATCCTTTTTTTGGATGAGCTCAACACCGCCGCCCCGATGGTACAGGCTTCAGCTTATCAGCTTATCCTCGACAGAAAGATCGGCGAGTACACCCTCCCGGAAGGGTGGTCGATCATTGCCGCAGGTAACCGTGAAAGCGACAGAGGGGTAGTCTTTCGCATGGCGGCGCCGCTCTCGAACCGCTTCATCCACCTCGAGATGGAGACCAGTGTCGAAGACTGGAAAGCCTGGGCTATTGCCCAAGGTGTCGACAGCTCTATTATCGGTTTTATCTCCTACCGCCCCGACGCCCTTTTCAGTTTCGACACCCAGAGCGACAGCCGCTCATTCGCCACACCGCGTACCTGGGCGTATGTCAACGAGGTGATCGCTTCAGAACCGGAGGCTGACCTGCTGATGCCGCTGGTCAGCGGTGCCATCGGCGAGGAGCTGGCTGCAGCCTTTCTCGGCTTCAGAGTCGTCGCAACCGACCTGCCGGACATCAACAGCATCCTCGATGGCAGCTGTACCGAGGTACCGCATGACCCCTCCGCGCTGCATATGTTAAGTACGGCGCTGAGTATGCGTATCGATCAGGCAACCTCGACAAAAAAGCTCAATAACCTTGTCGGCTACACCCTCAAGATGCCCGGAGAGTTTGCGGTGATGATCGTACAGGACCTGCGTCAACGCGACATCGAGCTCGACCATATTAATAATTGGACATTGTGGATGAAAAACTTTAACCAGCTTCTGCGCTAACACGATGAACGCAAACGACCTGCTAGTCAAGGCAAAAAGCCAGTTAAGTGTCAAACACCCCTACTTCGGTATGCTTGCCTCGCGCCTCAGGCAGGAGCCCAAAGAGGAGATAAGTGCCTATGCCAGCAACGGCGTGCGCTTTTTATACAACGAAGCCTTTATTCAAAGACGCACCGTTGACGAGCTTATGTTCATCCTCACCAACTGCGTCATGCACCACGTGCTCTCCCACCAGCAGCGCCGCCTTAACCGAAAAGGAAACCTCTGGCAGCTGGCAACAGACTTTGCCATCAACAACATCCTCCACCAGAACGGTATGCCCATTCCCCAGGGTGCGAACTTCAACGAAGAGTTTTTCAAGATGTATGCCGAGGAGATCTACGAACTGCTCAAAGAGGAGTACTACGGCGGAGCGGACGCTTTTGACGATGACGATGGTTTCGGCAGCGATGCGCCGCCCAGACTCGAGCTCAATGATGCAGGCAATACAGAAGAAGATGAAAAAGCCTTCTCCTCGCTTGAGGGCATAGACGATGAACTTGACCCGCAGACGGAGTCTAACTGGGAGTATGCTGCCTCCACGGCCAACGAAGTCGCCGCACGCAAAAGTGCCACACCTTCGGGGTTCGAGCGACTGGGGAAAAAGGTCAAGGCCAGCGGAGTGGATTGGCGTTTTGAGCTCTACAATGCTATCAACCGCCACATGCGCAACAACTACGCCTTTATGCCGCCCAACAAAAAGCATCTCTACCGCGGTTTCGCTCTGCCGTCTCTGGCCAGTGACACCCTGAGCCTCTGTGTGGCCGTCGACTCTTCGGGCTCTATCGACGAATACCTGCTGGGCGCTTTTATGGAGGAGTTCAAGGCCATTATGACCAACTTTCCGGCGGTACGCATCGAGCTCATTATCTGTGATGCACGGATCCATGCCCACTACACCTTTCAAGGCGGTGAAAAGCTGGACTTCAAGATCAAAGGCGGCGGAGGCACGGACTACCGGCCCGTCTTTGAGTACATCGATGCCAACATTCCTATGAACACCATGCTGTTATACTTTACCGACGGCGACGGCTGGTTTCCCAAGTTCCCGCCTGCATATGAAGTGCTCTGGGCGCTGTCACGACCGGCGAAAGTCCCTTTCGGAAGACCCTTGGTCATCTTTTCATAACATAAAAAGATTGAGACCTCTGAACAGATGACACTCTCCAGTGGTATCTGCTCAGAGGTTTCGATACAACACAAATTTTAGGAGACAAAAATGTTAGTAACACAAAAAGCGCCGGACTTTACAGCGACGACTGTAATGGGAAACAACGAGATCAAAGAAGATTTCAACCTATACAAAAACTTCGGTGAGAACGGTACTGTTCTTTTCTTCTACCCACTGGACTTTACATTTGTATGTCCTTCAGAGATCATTGCGTTTGATCACCGTTTAGAAGAGTTCAAATCTCGCGGTGTTGAAGTGATCGGTGTCTCTGTTGATTCTCAGTTCTCTCACTTTGCATGGAAGAGCACGCCGGTAAACGAAGGCGGTATCGG
>JAQIBF010000016.1 GCA_027859195.1 Helicobacteraceae bacterium | reverse complement strand
GGCTTAATACTCCCCAAATCAGGTTCATCAATGTCATCTTTCCTTTTGTGGAAATTCAAAATTATTGTTTTACTAGGATCACCATAAACATGTTTATTTGAAACTAAAAAAATTCCGGATTTTCCTTCTTGCCGTAATGGAATACTAAATAAAAAACCTGTACCTACAGAGCTAGTTATACCATCTTCATTAGGAATGGTGATACGTATAGTCGAAAAAAACATTTGACTCTCAAATTTACTCAAATCCATTTAATAACAATTTCATTGTTAAAAAATATTTTTTAACTAATATAGAATGATTTTATCAAAATTAACATACATCAAACATAATTACCATTCTTAATAGAAGATAAGAAGACTGTTTCTGTGACCAAAGTGTGCCCAAGTATGACCAGATTAAATGATAATATGAAGAATGATAGAGTTACGAAAGCCCTGTTTCGTGGTCTTTTGTAGTTTTTTATACAATGATTAAGTAATTCCAGTATCCGGAGCCACTTTCAACGACACTTTTTCCTTTACTCTTTGTTGTCAACTAACTCACATACATCAGTATGCTTTGTAAGTCTCTGCCGCGATTAAAGAAAAAATTGCCTTTGAAAGCAAGCTCTCTTCGTAACCTTTCAGAACTCCCATTTTTATACATTTTGTCTTTGGTCACAAGGCCCTGCCCGTGCTCTGCACATTGTCAGGACGCGTCGTCAGTAAAACGCCAAGCGATTGGGCTTTTGCTGAAAAATGAACCTTTTAGCCCTATCTCGCTCAGCATGCTATTGTAATATACTCAGTATAACCCCTCTTGTTTTATAAAAAAATATAAGCAGGCTTCTCTTTAGAGTCTCCTCTTTCCGCGGTACGTTCAAGATCCCGGAGAGCGAAAAGAGAGCAGTATAATCGATGATGACCTCTACTGTCACTGCGATGATTATAAATCGTGACTGATCCGTGCATCGATGATGCTATACTAATGCAGAAATGTCGTCTCTTTAACATAAAGGTTTACAAGATGCCTGAGAAAAAGTCGGATAAAAAAACTTTTATATGCACATACTGCCCTAGTCAATCAGATTAGCAGTCGTTGCGATAATAGTGCTTGTGACGGTTTTGGTATCATCTTTGCTCATGAAAGCGTGACTCCAGCTCTATCTACGCGACCGCGGCAGTTGTCATGGCCTTAGGGTCTGACCTACTGGCTCATCGCCAAAAATTACAAGGAATAAAAGCCATGCAGACACAACATCTTCTCTGGCATGAACTGAGTATCGAAGAGGCTTACCTCGAAATCGGCAGTGATCAAAACGGGCTCTCTGCGCAAGAGGCACTGAAGCGAAAAGAGATCTACGGCCCCAACCAGATGACCGCCATGAAAAAGAGAACATTCCTGGAACGGTTTTTATCCCAATTTCATAACATCCTGATCTATGTGCTTATAGCGGCGGCGATCATCACCGCACTGCTGGAACATTGGATCGATTCGGGCGTCATCGTTGGTGTTGTGGTCATCAATGCTTTGATCGGTGTGATTCAGGAGGGAAAAGCCGAAAAAGCACTGGATGCAATTCGAAAAATGCTCTCGGAGAAAGCGATGACACGCCGCGACGGAAGGTTTACGCTTATAGATGCGCAAGAGCTTGTCCCGGGAGATATTGTCACCCTTCAATCCGGTGACAAGATCCCTGCAGACCTGCGCCTTATCGCCGTCAAGGAACTCCGCGTTGATGAAGCGATCTTGACCGGTGAATCTGTTCCGGTGCAAAAAAGCCCAGCCCCTGTCAATGCGGCTGCTGCAGTCTCGGATAGAGTCTGTATGGCCTACTCCGGTACATTAGTGACCTTTGGAACAGCAACCGGGATGGTCGTCTCAACTGCGGAGCAGACCCAGATCGGGCATATCAGTACGATGCTTCGCGAGGTCACGACGCTTGTGACCCCCTTGCTCAAACAGGTGGGTGAGTTCGCCAAATGGATTACCGGAGCCATCGTTGTCCTTGCCGCTATCACCTTTGCTTTCGGTCTGCTCGTACACAAATATACCGCGGTAGAGATGTTCATGGCTTCGGTGGGGCTTGCCGTGGCTGCCATCCCAGAGGGGTTGCCTGCGATCATGACCATTGCTTTGGCCATAGGGGTACAGAAGATGGCGAAAAAAAATGCCATCATCCGCCGTCTTCCGGCTGTCGAGACGCTTGGTTCCGTTACGGTTGTCTGCTCTGACAAGACCGGGACCTTGACCCGTAATGAGATGACGGTACGCTCCGTAACGACTGCTTCGTGGAACTTTAACGTTAGCGGAAGCGGATATGATCCGCATGGGGCCTTTTATCGTGGAGAGGTCGAGATAGCTCTTTCAAACTACCCTGTTCTTTCAGAAGTTGCACACGCCGCTATACTCTGTAACGATGCCTCCATACGTCAAGACGGCGCTTCATGGACTCTGACCGGCGACCCTACAGAGGGGGCGCTGGTTGTATTGGGTATAAAAAGCGGTATCGAACCCTCTTTTGAACAGGAGAAATGGCCGCGTATAGATGTCATCCCTTTTGATTCGCAACACGGTTTTATGGCGACCCTGCATCACGACCATGATGGACACAGTCTTATCTACGTCAAAGGCTCACCTGAACGTATTATAGAGATGTGTTCCACCCAAAGTGCGCCAGACGGGGCACAAAGTATAGACAGAGAGTATTGGAATAATCAGATCGAGGCGATGGCATCACAGGGCGAAAGAGTTTTGGCAATCGCCTTCAAAAAAACCGGCGATGGACGAAAAGTTCTTCAGTATGATGATGTGCAGGAGGGCCTCTGCCTGTTGGGTATTGCAGGGATGATAGACCCTCCAAGAGAAGAGGCAATACAGGCGGTAAAAGATTGTCACAGCGCCGGGATCACTGTCAAGATGATCACAGGAGACCACCTTAAGACCGCCAGTGCCATCGGTAAACTGATGGGGATCGGCGACGGCGTAAACAGCATTTCAGGAAACGTTCTGAATGGACTTACGGATGAAGAACTACACAAAGTCATAGAGGAGATAGATATATTTGCCAGAACCACACCAGAGCAGAAACTTCGTATTGTCACCGCGCTTCAAGCCAACGGGCATGTGGTTGCGATGACAGGAGATGGCGTTAATGATGCTCCGGCGCTGAAGCGCGCCGATGTGGGAATCGCTATGGGCATCAACGGGACCGAGGTCTCGAAAGAGGCAGCGGAGATCGTTCTTGTTGATGACAACTTCGCTACGATAGCAAAAGCCATAGAAGAGGGGCGCACGGTCTATGACAACCTTAAAAAGTCCATTCTCTTTATTCTTCCGACGAACGGGGGCGAAGCGCTTATCATCATCGCGGCCATACTGATGGGGCGAATGCTTCCCATAACACCGGTTCAGATCTTATGGGTAAACATGATCACCGCTGTGACGCTTGCTTTGACACTGGCATTTGAACCTACAGAGGGAGATGTGATGAAACGCGCTCCGAGAGATCCGAGATCGCCGCTCCTCTCACCCCTTCTAATCTGGCGGATTGTCTTTGTCTCTTTTATTTTAATGGTGGGGACCTTTGGTCTTTTTGTCTGGTACCGAAATCAGGGAAGCACTATTGAAGAGGCCAGGACCATTGCCGTCAACACCCTGGTCTTCTTTGAGATCTTCTATCTCTTCAGTGTGCGGCAGTTCTTCACATCTGCTTTTACATTGGATACCTTTAGAGGCAACAAATACATCCTCTACGCCTGTGGTATCTTGATCCTCTTTCAACTCGCGTTTACCTATGCCTATCCTCTGCAGGAGCTCTTTCAGACAACAGCGCTCACTGTTATTCAGTGGCTACATATCATACTGGTCGCTTCATCGGTATTTTTTGCCGTTGAATTTGAAAAATGGATATCAAGGTCAAAAGGAAGAAAATGACGCCCCCCCAAGGGTTGAATCTTGGTAACGCAAGAAACATCAATCATCGGTTACGAAAGAGTCGGGAACAATTAATATTGGTATCCTGATCCTATTCTCCCAATCAATCAACCCTCTAAACATGGACTCTTAAAAAACTTTTAAACTTTTCGCTACAGTTCGCTGTCATATAGTGTCCCATGTACAGATAAAACTGAGTGCCTTTCTTAGTATCACTTTTCATGCAACGACCATAAAACTCAAAGTCATGGATAGCTGAGAATCGCATCACATATTAATCATGTCGAACATTGTAATCAGATTTTCACCATTTTGAGACGTTACACATAATTGACGATATAATCATTTAAATATATTAAATTTGGAGAAGTTATGATTTACGATTTTTGGAAAGATTATGAAGAGTTGCTCTCTTATGATCAAGCTTCACAAATAGATTATCGATTGGACAATATAGCGATTAAGCTGAATTATTTTTTTCAAAGATTAATTGTTGATAATATAAAAAAGAAAGATATCAAGTTTTATTTGGCAGGTTCATGTCTAAAATCTGATACGTTTAGAGACTTAGATATGTTCTTTCCCTTAAATGAAGATCGAGAGCTTATTCATCATGCTATGAATCAAGACTACTTTGAGTATGAGAACAACTCATATACCTATATGTATAAAAATGATATTTATCAACTTGTCTTTCGAGAGAGATTTAAAAATGCATCTTTGAAAGAAGTTGTAGATGGATTTGATTTTGATTCAACAAAGATCGCTTTTGAGTGCAATTACAATACAAAAAAAAGATTATTCACTATAGAAAAGTGCGATATGCGAATTGAGTT
>JAQIBF010000134.1 GCA_027859195.1 Helicobacteraceae bacterium | reverse complement strand
GTTATTGGTTGACTGGTGGGTTTTTTGATAAAAATTTATTAATTGTTGGTTTTATTACACCTGCTATTGATGGTTTTATTGTTTTTTATATATCGGCATTCATAATTAAATATTCTACTTCACTTGAAAAGGATTTTAATAAAGCACAAGCTATGGCACAGATAGGTAATTGGAGATTTAATATTGCAGAAAATAAGCTTACTTGGTCAAATGAGGTTTACCGTATATTCGAAGTAGAGTTTAACAAAGAGATGACGTTTGAACTGTTTAATGATCGTATCCATCCAGATGACCAGCAAAAAGTGATAGATGTATACAATAACTCTATAGAAAATAAAATACCTTATACGGTTATCCATCGGATTATTGCGAATGATGGTCATATTAAGTATATAGAGGAGAAAGGTGAAAGTAAATTTGATTCAGACGGCAATGCCTCCCTGTCCTTTGGAACAGCGCAGGATGTCACTGAAAATTTTGAACTAAAAATGAAGTTGGAAAAACTGGCTCTTCACGATGCACTTACCGGGCTATATAATCGTGGAAACTTTGATGAAAGACTGCAAGATGAGATGAATCG
The DNA here is from genome assembly GCA_027859195.1 of Helicobacteraceae bacterium. Classification (GTDB taxonomy): domain Bacteria; phylum Campylobacterota; class Campylobacteria; order Campylobacterales; family Sulfurimonadaceae; genus Sulfonitrofixus. The sequence continues at coordinate 31,857 of JAQIBF010000134.1, read as the reverse complement.
CACCCTGCGGTATGGGACGCATGTCTCCCTTTTGATACTTGATATCGACTTCTTTAAGAAGGTCAATGACACTTACGGTCATCAAGCAGGGGATGCAGTTCTTAAAAGTATCGCAGATACCATCTCAAATTCCATCCGCAAAAGTGATTACGCAGCGCGTTACGGTGGAGAGGAGTTTTCTGTCATTCTACCCGAAACAGACCAGGCAAAGGCGATAGAATTAGCTGAGCGAATCAGACTGGCTATTGAGCAGAAAGAGTTTAGGGTATCTGAAAGCGATACGATCCACCTAACAATCAGTATTGGTGTAGGAAGCAGTTCAGAAAGGATAACATCACCAGAATTGTTGATACAAGTTGCTGATGGACCTTTGTATAATGCAAAAGAGAATGGACGGAATCAAGTAAGGTATATTTAGTGTAATGTGGGTTTTCTATTATAATTTAAACAACTAATGTGTCTAATATGATTATTGACTATAAATAGAGTTTATAAATGAAAAATAAACCAACTAAATCAGAAAAATTATTTTTAAATAAGGTGTTAAATTTTCTCTTGTAATGATGGAAAAAGGGACTGTTCAAAATTCTGTGTCAGCATCTAGTAGTTCCTAAAATTGTATCATAGATTTAAAGCATTATCGAGTCGTCCCTCGAAATGAATACTCAGTTGGGAGATAGTCATGCTCCAGTTCCGTATTGGCATAGTCCATTTTTTCTCTGCATTTTTAATCCCCATAAAGAGTAGTTTCAACAGGCTGTCATCGTTGGGGAAAGCACCTTTGGTTTTTGTGAGAGTTCGAAATTGTCGGTGCACCGATTCGACGATATTAGTGGTGTAGATGACACGTCTAATGTCCTCTTGATATTGAAAATAAACCGTTAGGTTTTCCCACTTGCTACGCCAGGATTTGAAGACAATGGCGTAGCTTTTCCCCCATTTTTCTTCCAGTTTATCAAGCTCAAGTTCGGCTTCTTCTTTTGTAAATGCCTGATACACAGATTTGAGTTCTTTAGCAAATTGTTTTTGGTCTTTGGAAGTAACAAATTTGAGAGAGTTTCGGATCTGGTGTACGATGCACAGTTGCACCTGTGTGTTCGGGAATACAGCGTTGATCGCCTCTGGAAACCCTTTGAGGCCGTCGACTGAGGCGATCAGAATATCCTTGACGCCACGGTTCTGCAAGTCGGTCAATACTTGTAACCAAAACTTGGCACCTTCGCTTTCGCCTAAATAGAGCCCGAGGATCTCTTTCTTGCCGTCAATTCTAACGCCCAGAACAGTATAAAAGGCTTTTGATATATACTGTCCGTCTTCTCGTACTGTATAGTGGATTGCGTCTAAAAATAAAAAGGGGTAGATCTCCTCTAGGGGACGCACTTTCCATTCATTGAGCATTGGTAGGATCTTATCCGTTACGGCGCTTATAGTGGCTTTGGAGAAACCTACACCGTAGATCTCTTCAATGTGATCTGATATTTGTGTGTAGCTGTTGCCAAGTGCGTAAAGGGAGAGTATCTTCTTCTCAATCTGATCCGACATATGAGTTTGATTTTTCTTAACGATTTCAGGCTCAAAGCTTCCGTTCCTGTCTCTGGGAACATCCAGTTCAAAGTTGCCCACATCGCTCTTCATTGTTTTTGAAGAAGTGCCGTTTTTGCGATTTCTGTTTAGATCTCGCGTGAGATGAGATTCTATCTCGGCTTGAAGGGCAGCTTCTGTGAGCTGTTTTATGAGGGGCGTCAACGCACCATCTTTTCCAGTGAGCGCTTTACCCTCACGAATTTGCTGCAGTATTGCCTGTGTATCTAGTTCGAAGTTCATCTGTCTTTCCTTAAGTAGTTGATATTCTACTGGATTGACACAGAATTTCTAACGCTCCCTGGAAAAAATATTAAATACTCAAGTAGAAGAAATTATAAAATAAATAACCTCTTCAAAAAAAAACCACTACAAAATACCCCGTATAAAAAGTGCCATCAAATAGGCAGTTACTTTATAAGATATCTGCCTATTTAATTAAATTACATCCCCAAATAAGGTTTCAAAACTTCAGGAATTTCTACAGTTCCATCTTGATTTTGATAGTTTTCCATGATCGCGACAATTGTCCGACCAACAGCTAGAGATGAACCGTTTAACGTGTGTAGAAGCACATTCTTGTTGTCAATCTTTGAACGGATCTTGGCACGTCTTGCCTGGAAATCTCTGGTGTTGGAGATAGAAGAGATCTCACGGTAGGTGTTCTGGCCAGGCAGCCACACTTCAAGGTCGATTGTCTTTGCCGCACTGAAGCCAAGATCGCCTGTACAGAGCGTGACAAGACGGTGAGGCAGCTCTAATGCAGTCAGCAGGTCAGAAGCACAGCTTACCATCTCTTCAAAGAGCGCATCGCTCTCAGAAGGTTTAGCGATCGTTACAAGCTCGACTTTATGGAACTGGTGCTGACGGATGATCCCGCGTGTGTCTCGGCCTGCGGCACCTGCCTCTTTACGAAAACATGAGGTGTAGCCTGTCATTTTGATAGGGAGCTCGCTCTCCGGGATGATCTCATCCTGGTAGAGGTTCGTCAACGGGACTTCAGCCGTCGGAATGAGGTACATCCCGTCTGTCGTGACATAAAGGTCATCTTCGAATTTTGGCAGTTGACCTGTACCTTCAAGCGCTTTTCGATTGACGAGTTGAGGGACTGAGACTTCCATGAAACCGCGTTCGCGGTTAAAGTCGAGCATAAAGTTTATCAGCGCACGTTCCAGGCGGGCACCCATATCAAAGGCAACAGAAAAACGGCTTTTGGCGATCTTGACACCGCGTTCAAAATCAATCCAGCCGGTCGTCTCTGCCAACTCCCAGTGCTCTTTTGGCGTGAATGAGAATTCACGAGGCGTGAGGACCTTTTTGATCTCTACATTGTCCTCTTCATCTTCACCATCCGGAACATCAGCATCAGGTGTGTTTGGAACACTCATAATAAGGTCAGTAAGGGCCTCTTCAGCTTCACGCTGTCTCTCTTGGAACTCTGTGACGACGAGCTTGTTCGCATCGACTTTTGCTTTAAGCTCAGCGATATCTTTGCCTTCACGTTTATATACACCAAAAAGTTTACTCATAGCATTTTGATCAGCCTGGGCACTCTCAAAGGCTGTTTTTGCTTTTTTGAGTGCTTCATTTTTCTCGTTAATAGATTCAATTGTCTCTAGCGTTACACCTTTACGTTGTAGCTGGTGACTTATATTGTCAAAGTCTTTTTGAAGAAGTTTAAGATCGATCATGATGTTCCTTGGCGGGTATTATAAACTCTGAGTAAAAGAGTGTTTTTCAGAGCTCTGAAATAGTTGGCGGATTATAGCAAATTATACGTAATTATAACGAAGGAGGGGAGGAGTGCTTACTGCTACTCTTCAACTACACACGCCTTCAGAAAAGTAAATTGGTAGATTTCTCTGCTCTCTTCATCATCTGCAATGCTAACGGTAGCGGTTAAACCTGTTGACATCACAACAATATCCACACGATCATTTTCTTGAATCCCTTTGGCCCGTTGTAAATAGTAGTCTTCGCCATTATCACCATATATGATAAAACTTTGGCGCCCAACCGGAACGGATGCTGTGCCGATAATATGAAGTTTAACATTCTTCTTTTTGATATTAACACGAGTGGGTATCAGACCACACTCCTTAACCAATTTTTTCATTTTTTCAATACGAACTCTGTCCTCTTCTTCAGCTATACGCTGCTGCTCTTTGACAAGTAGCCTATTGACTCTTTGGAGGTCTTTTTCTACGCCATCTTTTCCTAAGGAGTCAGCCTGCAAATAAAAAGTGTACGCCGTGCTCAAATCTTTTTCTACTCCGGTGCCTGTTTCTAACATTTTTGCGCGTAAATAGAATGAGTTTGCACTTTTAGATTGCTCTAATTGTGTAAAGGCACGTTTAAAAAGATTCAGGTCATAATAGTATTCACCGAGACGGTCAGACGCCTGTTGATTGCCACTTTGGGACGCTTGGTGCAATAAGTCCACGGCTTTATCCGTTTTCCCCTCTTTTAGCAAGATAAGGGCATAACTGTATTGTGCATGATTGTCACCATTAGCTGCTGCCTTTTCCAACCAAGTTATAGCGGTACTCTTGTCGCTATCGAGATAATAGTTATAGAGTTGGTATTGCGCTTCAGCATTATCCTCTGCAGCCGACTTGAGATACCAGTTCAGGGCGGCCTCTTTTTGGCCTTTTTCGTTATAGAGTCGGCCTAGGTTCAAATACGACGCTTTTACACCGCCGTCTACTGCCCGATGGTGCCATTTGAGGGCCAGTTCGATGTTGATCTCCTCATATAAGAGTGCGGCAGAACGTGCAGCTTGAGGGTTGTTCCTTTCGGCTGCTTTTTCAAACAGTGCTAAGGCTTCGTTCTTTCTACCCAGATCGAGATTCTGCTTCGCCTTAAGCATGAGCTCACCACTCTCTTTGCGTTGGTAGTCAAGATAGTACGCATTGTTGTCAAAGTGTGGTGCTTTACTCTTCATATAGTCATAATAGGGTGCAATAAAGGTATTTCCGGGAAATGCAATACCTTGGGCAAATGCGTCCATATTGTCTCTTTTAATAGATGCAAGTGTTGCACTTTTGACCGCTTCTGAGAGCGCGTCGTATTGAAGTGTTAGTCTTTGACGTTCGCGTGCATAGACAATCGTCTTCTGCTTGTACTCGCCTTTCATAAGGTCTTTATTTGTGAGCTCGTCAGCCGTTTCGTTTGCCTGCTCCAAGCGTTTTAAAAATTGCTCACACTCTTTTTCTACCTCACCTGTAAGTTTACTTTTGCCATCTATGAAATTGCTACACTGCTGCTGTGCAGTCGCATAATGACTTAATTTCGGAGAAAGTGCTGCATCCGGCGAAGCACCACAACCAGCAAGAAGAAGGAGGAGTGTGAGAGTAATTAGATATATGCGCATTATTTTCCTTTATTTTTTAGAACACTGTTTTAGATACTGAAACAGGTAGATACTTTGGAGTGTTCCTGTATCACTGCTTATTTCGACAGCAGTACCAATTGCTTTTGCCGTGATATTGACGGACTCATAATCTTTGATCTTTGATGCCAGTTCAGAACTGATAATATAATAGATCTGCTCATTCTCGCTATAAACAATCACTCCATCAGCCCCTGTTATGGGTTTGAAACCGACACCAACAATGTTGATTTTTTTATTTTGGATCGCAACATTTTTTCTGTCGGCGATCTCTCCGCAGCTTTTAATGGCGACTCTGCGTAGTTGCATCTCTTTTTTTGCAATATACTGAGCAGCGTTTCGTTCTGTTGCTGTCAGATGTTTTTGCACACGCTGCATATCTGGTACATAATTGCCATGTCCCAGTTCATGCGCCCTTTTGTAGTGTCGATAAGCTAAAACACTGTTTTTCTCTACACCGAATGCATTCTCGTACATTTTAGCAAGCATATAGTTAGCCGCACCGGTCCCTTCTGCTTCAATAAACAGTGGATAGGCTTTAGTATAAGCCTCTTTTTCAAAGTAGAGTTGACCTAAAAAAATATTGGCATCACTAATACCATTTGCCTTTGCTTTTTCAAGCCACTGTTGCGCTTCATCACTCTTTTTTTGTTTAAGAAGTTGAAGCCCATAAATATACTGTGCCTGCGGATAATTGTTATTTGCGGAACGAACAAGCCATGCCTTTGCGTTCTCTTGTGCATTGAGACTTTTTGACTTGGCATCCATTTTAAAGAGTCTGTATTGGGCTAAGGCGTTATTGTCTTCAGCGGCACTTAAATACCATTGTCGCGCTTTAATGGGCAGTTGGACACGAAGATAGAGTCGGGCAAGATTTACTTTAGAGAGGTCAACACCCTCTGTTATGGCCTTTTTATGCCACTGTATCGCTTTTTCCAGCTGTTTTGCCTCATAGATAACACCTACAAGGTAAGTCGCTTCGGCATTGTTTGCAAGAGAAGCAGCTTTAAAGGCATTGAGTGCAGCTCGCTTGTTGCCAGCCTTCATAGCCTTGAGCCCTTTTTGTAGTTTATCTTTTGCGTATTGTTCTTCAACGATTTTATACTGCGGATTGTTGTCAAAACGAGGTGCATGTTTTTGTAGATACTTATACGCTTCAAGCGTGATGGGATTCTCTTCAAAGAGCAGACAGAAAGCAGCACTGTTTAGATCATCATCTTTAATAATAACAGGCATGAGTGTTTGACATTGTTGTGCCAATAAACTCTTGTCTGTGTACAGCTTTTTTTCTTGATCTGCTTCTTTGGTTGCTAGAGTAAGATACGTACTCTCTTGTTTTTCATCTTCTTTAATATACTGCATCTTTTGCAGTAAACTGTTCTCTTCTTTAAGGTCGGCAAGGAGCGAATTGCACTCCTCTCGCAGTGCCTTTGGCGGATTCTTCTTACATGCTGCTTGAATAGTTTGAAAAGCTGATAGTTTGCTATCTACAGTCGGTGTTGGTGTGTTTACACAACCCGTAAGAAAAAAGAGAGTGAAGAGAGTTAGAATGAATGTATATGACATAGTAAGCCTGCTTTCTTATTGTTGACAAAATTCTTGAAAATAGAATTGGTATATATCAACTGTTAACCCGTTCTCGTCACTGACAGTGATGGCATTGCCAGTGGCTTCTGTCGTAAGGTCGACAGATTGATACTGTTTAATATTGGCTTTGTGATCTAAATCGATGACATAAAACAGTTTTCCATCTTCACTTTGAACAATAAAACCTTGCTCGTTTTTAAGCGGTAAAAAGACGATACCTGTAAGATGGATCTTCATCGCTTGTGTCCTGATATTCCGAAGGATCGGATCTTCACCAAAACGCTGCACAAACTCTTTTTGCAGTTGTTCTTCTTTACGTCTTGCCGCATGATAGTGCGCTTTCTCTTTTCCGGTTTTAAGCTTAGAGAGACGTTCAACGTCTTGTTTGACATTTTTTCTGCCAAGTTTCACTGCCTGCTTGTAATACATATAAGCAGTATAATAGTCGATCTCTACACCTAGTCCTTGTTCATACATTGTTCCAAGCCGATATTTGGCATCACTACTATCAGCTGCCTCGAGAAATTCAAGTGCATCTTTGTATTGTTTATCATTATAAAACAGCATGCCTAATGTGGCATTGGCGGCGCTCATGCTGTGCTCTTTTGCTTTAAGCAGCCACTCTTTTGCCGCTGCTCTTTTTTTCTCTTGAAGAAGTTGCTCACCATAGGCGTACTCCGCCGGCGGATAGCCGTTTTCTGCTGATTTTTTCAACCACTCCTTGGCCGTCTTCTTCGTTTTTGTATTGGTCGTATTGTCGTACTCTTTATAAAGTAAGTATTGCGCATAGGCATCACCGTCTTCAGCCGCTTCAATATAGAGTTCCTGGGCTTCTTTTAACGCATGTTTACGGGTATAGAGACGAGCCAGGTTTATGCGAGAGCTTTTTATGCCGTGTTCTTTTGCTTTCGTGTGCCACTTAATGGCCTTGTCGATGTGTTTGGCCTCATAGATGACCCCGGCTAGATACTCTGCTTGTGCACTGTTCAGAGATGCCGCTGTTTTGAAGAGTTTGAGGGCACTATTTTTGTCATTTTGGCTCAAATATATTAGCCCTTGCTCTATAAGCTCTTTAATATAGCTCTTTTCAAATGCCAGATATTGGGGATTATTATCATATTGAGGCGAGAAACTTCGGTAGTAGTAATAGTGTTTTTGTGTAAAAGTGGTTTCCGGAAATGTTAATGTCAGCTCAACATCTGCCTGTTCATTGCGTGCGATCGCTTCTAATGAGAGACTGTTTAGCAAGTCAGTGAGCGCCTGGTAGTCAAGTTCAGTCTTGCGGTGTTGACGATATGCCTCCGTTTGCAACAAGATGTATTCCGACATAAGGTTTACATTTTGGTCTCTATTATCGTTTCTGAACTGTTCGAGTTTGTAGTCTAAGGCATTGGATTTATACAGACGTTGTAAAAAAGTACGGCACTCTTTGTCCAGTGCATCGGGAACATAAATGCCGGGTGTGGTCCGTAAAGCTTCACAGTTCTCTTTGACGAGGGCATACTGATCTAATTCAGGCGAAAGAGGTATATTTGGAGAAGGTTGGCACGCTGAAAAAAACAGTGCAATAAAAAGTGAAATAATAAATGGATTAACAGTCATTTTGACCCTTGAGATGTTTAATTGGGTAATAACTATAACAAGAAATTTAAAAATCTTATATTAAATAAGACGTATGTGAAGAGATAGCGTCCCAATTATGGTTTTAGGCGAGAATATCTTTTGCAATTTGGAATTGGTTGGCTGTCATCAGGTGTATTTTCGGGTGAACTGCTTTGATGTCGTCAAAGAGTTTTTTACTGAGTTCGAAGCCTATTTTGTATTCCTGCGCTTCTGAGATATCAGCTGCTTTTTCGAGGGCTTCTATCCAGTATGTTGGAACATGTATGCCAGGTACATGGGCATCTAGGAACTTAGCTGTACGCAGTTTAGTAATTGGAAAAATCCCCAATATAAGAGTGGCCTTTGTTACGTTATTGCTATCGCGGTTTGCATTTTCCATCAGCTCTACGAGGAGTTTGGCATTATCAATGTCATAAACCGGTTGCGTAATGATCCCGATAGCCCCATGATTGATCTTTTTAAGCATCTTTTTCTGCAGAGACTTCGGGTTCCGGGCATGAGAGTTGACAACGGCAAAGGGGTAGATCGTTTCAGGTGCATCTTTTAGTCTCTTTCCCATCATGTCTGAACCGCTGTTTAAGGACGTGATGATGTCAAGCAGCAGGGTAGAGTCACCTTCAAAGACACCTTTAGCCTCTTTTTGATCTGAGATCTTGGCTGGGTCACCTGTCAATGCCAAAATGGCGCGTACATTCGCTTCATTAGCACCAAGCAGATCAGATTGTAAAGCAATACGGTTACGATCGCGCATACTCATCGTGGCAAGGACGGGTTTTTGGAACCGGTTTTGCAGCAGCTGCGATGCAAAAAGCGCATTGTACTTTAGTTTAGCGAGGGGGTTGTCGGTGGTGCTGAAGCCATCCACCATTTTATCGAGCCCTAGTTCTGCAATAGTATCAATCACAGGTGTGAAACGCGCAGAGTGCGGTGGCGTCGTTTCAAGAGTGATATAAGTTGAGTTTTGCAGTTTATCAATGAGTTGTTCAAACAAAAAGGGCTTCCTACGCTATAATTGCGAGATTATAGCGAAAGATGAGTAACTTATGATGAAATTGTGTGTGTTTGATTTTGATTCAACCTTGATGAATGGTGAAACAATCGATTTTTTTGCCGAGGCATTAGGGATCGGAGAACAGGTTTCCGAAATCACTGAACGGGCTATGGCCGGAGAGTTGGATTTTTTTGAGTCGCTTCAAGAGAGAGTAGGGCTTTTAAAGGGACTTGAGTTTTCAAAAGTCGAGGAGATCAGTCACTCACTGCCCTATATGCCAGGTGCAGTAGAGACAATTGCGGCATTGAAAGCACGTGGTATGACTGTCGTCTGTTTTAGCGGTGGATTTAGAACAGCGACCACATATGCGAAAGATATTCTGGGCTATGATGCAGATTTCTCCAATGCACTCCATGTTAAAGATGGAAAACTGACAGGTCTTGTCGGCGGGGATATGATGTTCAACTTCTCAAAAGGAGACATGTTGGTACGTCTGCAGAACATCTTGGGTGTTAGTGAAGAAGAGACGATGGTCTGCGGTGATGGTGCCAATGACCTAAGTATGTTTGCCCATGCGGGTACACGTGTTGCCTTTTGTGCAAGAGAGGTCTTGAAAAAAGAGGCCAATATAATAATAGATAAAAAAGATCTGACACTGATCTTGAAGGAAATATAATGCTAGAAAATTCTTTATGGTTTAAATACAACGGCGATAAGTCGATTCGTGCAACACTGGCCGATTTTTATAAATGTACAACATCGTTGATCAGTAATAATGAAGTGGAACTCTATAACATACTGAAAAAAAACATGACCAAGCGTGAACTGAAATTGTATATTTTAGAAGTATCAGGTCTTGACGATGCTGCCATTAAAAAAGAGATGGAGATAGATGATGATAAGGTGTTTGACAAACTAAAACACACCAGCAATCGTAAAATGCGTCAAGATAAAATACGTCAAGCTGTGAAAAGAGCAGAAGGCGAAGATGACACTGAAGAGATGGGCGAATAGGTAACGCAACGGTACAGTCTTGATATTTGTCAAGATATTTATATGTGATGTAGCTCAACTCATGCTACAATATCACAAATCTATCACAAGGAATCATGGAATGAAAAAACAGACTTCAATTCTATTAGCATCACTAGTCGCACTCGGTATGTTTGCTTCAACTGCAAACGCTGACATCAAAAAAGGTCAAAAAGCATACCTCAAGCAGTGTAAAAAATGTCACGGTAACGGTACTAAAGGTGCTGCTATGAAAACTCAAGACGAGTGGGCAGCTGCATTTGCAGACGATGGTGCCGGTTTCAAAGCATGGCACAAAGATACAAAAGGCGAAAAATATTCTGAAGGCAGAAAATTTAAAAAATATGCGCCACATTTGAAAGACTTCCTTTTTGAATATGGTTCAGATTCAGGCAACGTTCCTTCTTGTGGCTAAAAAAAGTCTAGCTTCGGCGCAGGGTCCAGCCCCTTGGCTGTCTGCGTCGGATGCTTGACGGCGTACTTTATGTACGCCTTTCAATCCTCCAACACAATCTACACCAAATCTAAACTTTTCAATCCTCTCATATAAGTTGCACCCTATTTAAATCTTTTCCCCTTTATCAGCCAACGCTTAAATCCATGACCTTTCTGATAAAATAGAGATATTCAAATAGAGAGAGACATATGATTAAAAAGATGGGGCTGTTGTCTGTATTGCTATCCTCTCTCGTATATGGCGGCATTGCTATTGTTCCCGGTGATGAGCAGTACTATAGAGTTGAACACGAGAATGTCGAAGTCATCTTTACAGAGCAGAACATGTATGCGGCTGAACAGGCAGTAGCCTTGGAACCGATGATCAATAAAGCGTATGCCGACTCTTTCGATTTTGGGCTCGACTCAACTCTGTATGTGGGCATCATATCGCAGCAAAACCAGATTGCCAACGGTTTTTCGACGCAGTACCCTCTTAATCTGCAGATCAATTATATGGGCGGCAGCGCAGCAAATGACTATTTTTCATCAACGTCATGGCTCAACACACTTTTGTACCATGAAACGGCACACAATTATCAACTCAATCCAAAGGCGAGTGTCATCACAAGGGGACTCTACACGGTGTTGGGCAATGCGTATCTGAGTGTCGGCATTTTCCCTATCTTTACAGTTCCAAATGTCGCGATCAGCTCGAACCTTTTGGAAGGTAATGCTGTTTTAAATGAATCCTGGCACGGTAACGGCGGGCGTCTCTACAGCGGCCGTTTTAAAGCTGAGACACTTCTGCAGGCGAAAGCAGGCAATATAAACGCGCAATTTCTCTACAACCAGTCCATTTATACCTTCCCTTATTATGACCGTCACTATATTGTGGGCGGTTTTTTTCAACTCTATCTGGCTGAGAAGTATGGGCTTAAAAAGGTGAACAGCTTTTTTTATAACTACTCCAAGTCATGGTTATGGCCATATCGTGTCAACCACATCTTTAAGATGACTTTTGGTGAGAGTTATGAAGAGGCACTGTCGGGTTTTAATCGAAGACTGTTAGATGAACTTGAGGGTTTTGTAGAAGCAGAAGGTGATCTTCTCGCAACATCACAACGGTTTACATCACTTAACAACAATTGCGACAAGATCTTTTTTATGACGTCGGATGGCTATCGTGCACCGGAACTTGTCCGCGTGTTTAAAAAAGACAAACATGTTGAGAAAGAACGCAACAGTTATTTTCAAAATAAAGTGATCAATGAACATGACCGCTACTTCACACAAGCGAGTGGTTTTGAAGACCCGACTACGATCTCTATGGGTCTGTTTGATGCAGACGGAAAGATCAAAGAGGGGAGTGCATCAAAAGTGATACAGGGGTATCGTAAAGACGGTATCGCTGTCTATTTTGATATTCCAAGTTCATTCGACCAGGCGCAACTGTATGTCGGCGAGCAGTTTTATGCACAGGTCAACTCATCTGTCCATATTGACAGTGATGACAATCTTTACTACTTTGTCCAAAATGATAAAACACGCACGCTCTATAAAAACAAAACAGCGATTTATTCGTATGAAGGTTATTACGGTATTGTCAGCGATGTGGACAGCAGAGGCAATGTCTATTTTGTGGCCAACAGTCCTAAAGGAAGCACGCTGTATCGTTTGAGTGAACAAAAGGTCGAACGGGTATCTGATGCCGACAACATCGTTGAAGCCCGTCTGCTCAATGATAACGAAGTTTTGATCGCAGCGGTCGGCAGTGAGAACTATTACTATGTCGTTAACGCAATAAAGGGCAGCAAAGAAGAACCCTATGATATGAAACACTTCTTCGAAAAAGAACCCTATTTTAAAAGTGTGCGTCTCTCGGTCGACACTATGGAACATCGCGTTGACACGGAGGAAGCTCTACCCTTGGACGATGCGTATTACGGACCGCTCAATACGCACTATGCGGGTACACAAGTCTCGATGGGAACAGCCAGCAAAAATGAGAACCTGATCTTTGAGTATGCCGTCTCGGCTGCGTTTATTGATCCGCTTTTGACAAATCAATTCTCACTCTTCGCAAGCAGCGGCTATGATGAAGTGGGGATCGCTGGAGGAGGGTATGAGAACAATGCCCACCTTTTACATTTCGGTGCGACGCTGTACGGTGTTTACAATGAAGGCGATGCCAATACCTATCATCTGTACGATGAAGCCACTAACAGCTACAGCCCTTATGCCTATGATATTGAGAAAGATAGCCGGAACTACGGCTTGTCTGGTTTTTTGGCTCTACCGCTCGTTCAAAGAGGCTATAACAAGGCTAATTTAGGCATGAGCTATTATCAGGATTATGATGATAATGCCCGTTCCCCCTTAATAGTAAGCGCGGACGTTTCGCACGTTGAACACTTCTTTCAGGCGATGGAGAACAACGATGTGAATGCCTTGGAACTGTTTGGCGCATATGACCGCTCCGATCTGGCTTACGGGTTTGAATACGCTTTGTCCCACGACCTTCCGAAAAGGTTTTATATCTCGGCGGCGCTGAAAGGTGTTCGAAGTGATTTTGAGAGAGATGCGACAGTGCCGGTAGAGGTAGATTACACACGGGGGGTTAAGTTTTCTAATTTTGCCAATACACTGTTCCGTGATCCGACTACTATGGTAATGCCCTCTTTGGAATATACACGTTTCGTCAAACAGGCTGCGTATGGTGAAATTGCTTTGAAAAAACAGTTTAACGGAACACTACTGTTTTTTACGTTTCCGCTCTCTTTAACGCGTGAACTGATCTACGCGAAACACCGTTATTATGACATCCAGGATTTTGGTCAGGCTGATTTTAGTCGTGATGTGCACAATGGACACACGGTGTATAATGAGTCGACACTAGGTGGCTCGTTTGAACTGTTACTCTTGAACCGACTCTCTCTTCCCCTCTCAATAGAATATATTCACAACACGAATACACAAGAGGAACATAACTACAGAATCTTATTCGGCGGTACATTTTAAACGGCTCTATAAAGTGGCTAGATAAACGACACTTTTGTGCAAGGCGTTAATGACTAATCTTCTTTCGTCACCATAGCCCCGTATCCAAGAAGAAGATCAACCATCCTTATGCGCTTATGTTCTTGTGCTATTTTCAGTGCACTGAGGCCTTGTGAAGAGACTTGATTCGGGTTAACGTCATTATCAAGCATAAAAGTAACAACATCTATGTGATTGTAATAGACGCCAAACATCAGAGCACTCCAGCCAAAATTATCGATAATGCCGTTTGAGGCGTAGTTGTCCATTAACATCTTTACCGAAGCAAGTCGACCCATAGAAGCGGCAAGCATCAGTGGCGTACGACCGTTAATGTCACGATGATTGACATCTGCTCCTAGCTGTAGTAAAAGACGCATATGGTCGTCATTTGGTTTGTCTTGCGCTTTGGTCGCCGTAGTACAAAGCGGGGTCCATCCTAGTGAATTCAGGGGAACATCGACTTTGGCGCCTTTACGTAAAAGGAGGGTCTCAAGGTCTCTATATTCCTGGGCATTTTCATGATACTGAAGCAGGCCGGTGTGGGTGAGTGTCAAGGGGGTGTGTGCATTGTCAGAAATGTTGATGTTGGCGCCGCGTTTGATCAACACTTTTGCCCCTTCCGGATTGTTGTTGCGTATAGCGACGCTTAGTGCACTATGCTCATTCTCAGAGATATGCTCGATTGTCGCATGACGATCTAGCAGTAAGATCGCTACATTAAGATAACGGGTATGACTCATTGCAACGATAAGGGGTGTGAGACCATCGTTGTCTTCGGCATCAATATCAAGGCCTTTGTTAAGTAGGTACAACACTGCTTTTATATTGTTGCTTAGCACTACCAGGTGCAGTAAAGACTGCCCCTCACTATTAGTTTGGAAAAATTGTTTCTGTTTATTGATGCTATGAACAAGGCGGTTAAGGTCACCTAGACGTGCTGTTTCAAAGAGGTTATGCGCCTTTGTATCTACTAATGAGACAACAGAACTGAGGATAGTCATATCTTCTTTCGAAGCACTGTCAATAGCTGACTGCCCTTCATTATTGACAATAGTGACATCAGCACCGTACTGTAACAACTTCGTCACAAGTTCATGATGTTCAAATTTGAGGGCAAAATGGAGAGCAGTGTTACCCTCTCTATCTTGGATGTTCACATTGGCTCCATAGAGCAATAAGGTCTCTATGATCTCTTTTTTATTGTATTTGATCGCAAAAATAAGTGGAGGACTTTTTCCAAGTTCATGAAAGTCAACATCAAAACCCTCAATGATCATTTGCACCATTTGAACACTCTGGTTATGAATGATCGTCTCATAAAATATCTCATGAGTATGTTCAATGATATGTGCTTCATTAGGATGATACATTGGTGTCTTCAAGATCAAAGCACTCTGTAGACGTTCCATAAACGGCATTTAGTCTCCTTCTTTTAAACTATATTAGCATAAAGGGTAAGGGTTGTAAAGATTAAAATTTGCAAGGTGTTTTTTTTTGATCTGTTTTTAAATAATGACAATCCAATCTTTTATAAACGCGCAATAGGACAGTTCTATAAACCCTCAAAGTAAAAGTCAAATAATTAGTCCTATATACAGACAGGTTGTAAAATAGTTAACAGTGGTTTTTAGTTAGCGTGGTATGATTAAAAAAGGGGATTTTGGAAGTTCTGATAATAGCGAAGCAGAAGCTTCGCTAGGGGACCTATTTGATGTTTTCGAAAGGGTTATTAATAACCGCTTTACGCGTAACAGTGTAAGGAATGATCGATGCTGCACGAGCACGTTTAATAGCAATTGTAACCATCTCTTGGTGACGTTTACAGTTACCAGTCAAACGACGTGGCATGATTTTGTAGCGCTCAGAGAGAGAGAATCTCAATGAACCTGCATCTTTGTAGTCCATGAAGTCAACTTTTGCTTCACAGTATTTACAATAACGTTTTTTGTATTTTCTTCTTTCAGCCATAACTAAATCCTTATGCGTTTATTACTTGTATAAGAGTGGGCTTCACTCTAAAATGGAATCTCATCTTCATCGATGTCGATAGACGGTAGGTCTTCCGGCATTTTCTGCTGCGGTGCTTTTTGCTGTTGTTGCTGACCACCGTATGATGGCTGCTGGTACGACTGCTGTTGTTGCGGTGCATTGTATGAAGATTGAGACTGCTGCTGTTGCGGCTGCCCATAATCACCCTGATCTTGTTGTTTAGGTGCATTGTAGTTACTTTGAGCTCCGCCACTGTTTTGGCTGTCACTCTTAGAATCTAACATTTGCATTGTCTCAACGGCAATAGAGTGTTTAGAACGTTTGCCACCGTTTTGGTCAACCCATTGATCAAATTGAATACGACCCTCAACTAGGATTTTTGAACCTTTACGAAGATATTGATTTGCTACCTCTCCTGAACGTCCAAAAAAAGTAAGGTCTATAAACATTACTTCTTCCTTCTTCTCACCATTAGTAGTAAATTTACGACTTGTAGCGATCGCTGTTTTTGCGATTGCCATGCCTGATTGGCTATAACGTAATTCAATATCGCGTGTTAGGTTTCCTACGAGGACGACTTTATTGTACATATGGGTTTTCCTTTACTTATTCAGCTGTCGGAGCTTTTGTTTCTGCTTCAGCTACTGGAGTTTCAACAACTGGAGTTTCTACTGCCGGAGCTTCTTCAACTACTGGAGTTTCAGTTGCTGCTGTAGCTGCTGCAATTTTAGCTGCTGCTTTCTTTTCAGTTTTAGCAACAAGGCCATTCCAAGCAGTTACTTCGCGTTTTGAATCGTATTTGATCGTAAGGAAACGAAGAAGATCTTCGTTGATACGGAAACGACGCTCAACTTCAGCAATTGATGAAGGTGCCATTGTGTAATAAACAACATGGAAATAACCACGCTCATTTTTAGCGATAGGGTAAGCTAGTTTTTTAGTCCCCATTGCGTCACGTGCAATAATTTCAGCACCGTTTGAAGTAAGCACTTCTTCGATAGCTGCGATTGAAGCTTTTGTCTCTTCTTCAGTTAATGTCGGTTTAACGATTACAAGGTTTTCGTAATGTCTCATAGAGTATTTCTCCTTTTGGTTTTGGTCCCTTA
Source organism: Helicobacteraceae bacterium (assembly GCA_027859195.1). Taxonomy (GTDB): domain Bacteria; phylum Campylobacterota; class Campylobacteria; order Campylobacterales; family Sulfurimonadaceae; genus Sulfonitrofixus. The sequence goes on along the minus strand of JAQIBF010000134.1, from coordinate 15,080 downwards.
TGGATCGAGAATAGTTAAGATGATCTTGCTATTCAGTCATATGCTTAAACTTAATGCTTTTGCACAAAGAGTAAGGAACGCGTGATTATACCAAAATGGAACTTAACTCTTTTTAAAGAAAGTTAATTTACTGGGATAGAAGTTATCGCTGAGCAGGTTAGAACGGGGTCACATGTTTTTCTTGGTTTTACTCGTAGCCTGGGCTGTGTATGGATCGTCAGGCCAATAGTGCTTTTTGTACTTTCCTCGAAGCTCTTTTTTCACCTCTTCGTAGGTGTTCTCCCAAAAGCTTTTCAGGTCTTTAGTGACTTGCATCGGACGGTGTGCCGGAGAGAGGAGCTCAACGGTTATGGGTACGGTTCCATTGATGAGCAGCGGTGTATCCACCATTCCGAACAGCTCTTGTAGTCGTACCGCAAGAACTGGCGAGGCGGGGTTTTCGTAGTTCAGGAAGATACTGGAGCCGCTTGGTACTTTTATTTTTGGTGGTGCAAGCGTGTAAATATGCTGTTGCTGCTCCCATGAAAGCATACTTAAGAGCATAGGGTAAGTGTTGAGTTTTTGGCATGCCTTAAAACTCCTTACCCCGTCCAAATGGGGCAGCAGCCATATCTCAATATGATCAAGCAGCCATTTGTCACTTACGTCCGGCAGTGTATCAATAATGTTACCAGCATGGAGGGCTTTCTCTTTACTATAGTTCAGAAATTGAACTCTTTGACGGAGTCCAAGCCCCTCTTTTGACCAGGTTAAAGCATCCAGTCCCTTCTCTTTAATCGCACCGATCAGCGCCATGGCGACATCAGTTTTGTCAATATTTTGGACAGGTTTTTCATCAAGAATTATTGCGCCAAGTTTGGTGACCTCTCTGGCTTCAACACGCGCTGTTTCATCCTTCCATCTGGTAAGACGCTCTTTGCTTATAAGCGCACTGAAATACTCTTCTATCTGTGCTGCACTAACAGTCGCTGCACTGTAAATACGGGCATCGGTTTGCGCAACGTCGAGGTCGGCAATGACTAGAAACGGCTCACCGAAGAGTGAATCTTCTATAGTCAGTTTGGCACCTTTTCCGCCACTTAGCAGATATCGGCTATTTTTTATATCACGGCATTTGGCAATACGGTCAGGGTAGGCAAACCCGAGTAAGACCCCGACCATGTCAACGCTGCTCTTTTTCGTAGAGCTAGCTGTGTTGAGCTTTTGCAAAAAGCCAGAAGCGGTTGTCAATACACGTTGGCTGGCACTTTTGTCAATATGTTTACCTGAGTGGCGTTCTTGCAAGGCAGTCACACGTTGTGAAAGGTCGGCAGATTGTCTGTCACTTCCGGTGAAGATATCTTTTTCACTGAGCAGTGCGGCGATCAGACAGGCGGTTTTGCCGAGCCCTATATTGGAAGCTTTAAGCATCATATGTGCTAGACGTGGGTGGGTTCCCAAGGCAAGCATTGCCTTGCCATGCTTGGTGATTACGGTACCTTTTAATGCTCCGAGCTCCTTAAGCAGGAGCTGCGCATGTTCTACGGCTGAGGCGGCAGGGAGGTCAAGCCAACGCAGTTCATCGACATCGACCACACCCCAATTCGCGAGTTCAAGCATCATCGGCGTGAGGTCGCTTGTCCGTATCTCCGGGGCACTGTGCCGTGCAAGCTGCCGGTGCTCGTGCCAGAGGCGGTAACATTTTCCCGGGCTCAAACGCCCCGCACGGCCGCTGCGTTGTGTTGCTGCATCTTGAGAGATGGCGACCGTGTGCAGACGGTTCATACCCGAGCCGCTGTTAAACGTAGATACCCGCTGCAACCCGGCGTCGATGACAATGGTGATCCCTTCGATGGTCAAACTCGACTCGGCGATGTTGGTGGCAAGGACGATTTTTCGGACACCGTTTTTGGCAGGTCTGATAGCAGCGTCTTGTGCCTGTTTGCTCATCTCCCCATACAGCGGGGCGATGACAATGTTCTCCTCTTTGAATGTTTTGAGCAAGGTTGATTCGACATGTCTGATCTCTTTGACCCCCGGTAAAAAGAGCAGGATGCTGCCGGGGTCGCTGCGCAGTGCGTCAGTGACAGTTTTAGAGACGACTGCAGTGATTTGCATCGGTGTAGGGTGGGGTGTTTTTGCGTCGAGGTAGATGTTCTCTACCGAAAAACTACGTCCTTCACTGGTGATGACAGGCGCACTGTCGAGCAGGGTAGAAATAGTGTCGGTGTTGAGCGTTGCGGACATAACTAACAGTTTCAGGTCATTACGTAGAAGTTCCTGAGACTGAAGGCTCAGCGCTAAAGCAAGATCACCGTGAAGGTTACGCTCATGAAACTCATCGAAGATGAGCAGTGCTACGTGTTCAAGCGCGGGGTCACTCTGCAGCATGCGGGTCAAAATACCTTCGGTGACGACAATGATTTTTGTCTTATGTCCGATACATCGGTCAGCCCGTATCTGGTACCCGACCGTTTCACCGACCTTCTCACCTAAGAGCTCCGCCATACGTGCGGCAGCGTTACGGGCAGCCAATCGGCGGGGTTCGAGCATGATGATCTGCTTTTTGCCCACCCACTGTTCACCGAGCAGCGCAATAGGAACAGCCGTTGTCTTACCGGCACCGGGAGGCGCTTGCAGCACAAGACGGTTGGCACTCAGCAAGGCAGTGATGATCTGCGGTATGACGTGGTGGATGGGTAGGTTTTGCATGTCGTATTATAGCGAGTACCGAAGTAGCCGGTACTGGAGTATAGTCGTTAGTACAGCGCTTGGTGACTCTTTGTCATTCACCGTGGAAAGAGTGTTCAAGACTCCGTCGGTACTCTTCACAAACATTCTTGGCGCTCATACCGTTTTGGCCGATACGAAGGACTTCGCGAACGAAGTTGATAGGGTACTCCACGGTATCGCCGGTGTCGCGTTTAAAGATGTCGTTAAGTATTTGATACATCTTTTCATAGGTCTCTGGGTCTATTTTTTTGAGACACTGCAGCGTCTCTTCGGCTTGTATCAGCTTCTTGTCGTTGAATTCACCGCGCTCCTGAAGCCCTTTTCTGATCTCAACATAGTCTTTAAGACTTTTGCGATTAACAACATGATCGGTAAATATTTCTATAATTGACATTTTATTCCTTTAACCCCTGAAATTGTTCCGTTTCTTATTATACTGCTGAAACATAGCAAAAGTATAGCAAAGATGAAAATAGCAGTGATGGCCCATTTCTTTGTATAATACAAAAAAACTATGGGCTTTCAGCTATGCCCTGATAAAGAGAGTTATGTCTAAAAAAACAGACAAAGGTCTGCACCCGCGCAACCTTCACAATGATCGTTATGACTTTAATGCTCTTGTACAGCGTGAGCCGAAACTTGCCGCATTCGTACATGAGAACAAGTACGGCGACCTCTCTATCGACTTTGCCGACCCCGAAGCGGTCCTTGTTTTGAACAAGGCGTTACTTTCGTATTTTTACAAGATCAAACAGTGGAATATTCCTAAACATTATCTGTGCCCTCCTATACCGGGACGGGCTGACTACATTCACTATGTGGCAGACCTGTTGGCGGCATCTAACAGCGGCACAATTCCAAGCGGCGAGAAAATCATAGGTCTTGATGTCGGCGTTGGGGCAAACTGCATCTACCCTATCGTCGGCAGCACTGTTTATGGCTGGAAGTTTATAGGTTCTGACATTGACCAGGTCTCTATAAAGTCTGCGATGTCATTGGTGGCGAACAATGAGACTTTAAAAGGAAAAATAGAGATCAGAGAACAGATGAATCCGGAGAACATCTTTACCGGAATCATCGGCAAGAATGACCGTTTTGACTTTACCCTTTGCAATCCGCCTTTTCATCGTTCAGAAGAGGATGCAAGCGCAGGGAACCAACGTAAAAACCGTAATCTTACTAAAAATAAGAGTAGAAACAGCACCCTGAACTTTGGAGGGCAGGCCAATGAGCTTTGGTGCCCGGGTGGTGAAGTCGCCTTTATCAAAAAGATGATCAGACAGAGTGTGGTGCAGGGTAAAAAAGTCTTTTGGTTTACAACGCTTGTCTCTAAAAAAGAGAATCTACCGACGATTTACAAAGCACTGCAGCTGCTGAACCCTGTAGAAGTTCAAACCATAGAGATGAAACAGGGACAAAAAGTGAGCCGGGTCATTGCCTGGACCTTTTTGACGAAAGAGATGCAGCGAAAATGGCGAGAAGAGCGCTGGAAGATAAAAAGCTAAAAATTAATATTTAATACTTGACGTATTAGGTAAGATTGTATCTTCAAATATTGTTTAAAGGCTCGTATCTTGCAGATTCATCCTCTTGCATACTTCAATCGCATTAAAATGGCGCTTTATGCCACCTTCCTGACAAATGTCTATGGTCTGAAACTTAAAAAGGCACGCTCTGGTGCAGAGAAAAAAAAGCTTCGGCTGGAGTATGCCCAAAAGCTCCTCTCTGCTCTTAACATCAGTGTTGTCGTCAAAGGGGGTGAAAAACTGCCGAAAGATGGACGGTTCCTTCTTATAACAAATCACCGCAGCATCATCGATCCGCTGATCATCGAGGCTGCCTTCAAAGATACAGATATCTTCGGCCTCTGGGTATCGAAAAAAGAGCTCTATAACTCCTTCTTCTTCGGCGTTTTTACTAGAAATGGAGGCACTGTTCTTCTGGACAGAGAAACCAAGCAGATGAGCGGATTTTTTAAAGAGATCAAAGCAGGTATCGATGAGGGAAATTCCATCTTTCTTTTTCCCGAGGGAACCCGCAACAAAGGGACGAGCGATCTGTCGGAATTCAAAGAGGGCGCTCGTATTATCGCCGTAAAGAACAGGCTTCCCATTTTGCCGATCTACATCAGGACAAATGCAAACGAAACTCTGGAAGCTGGTTTAAAAAAGAGACCGCAGCAACAGCAACAGGTCATTGTTGAGATTGGCGATCTTATCGACTACAAGGAACGCTCTGTTGACCTCGAAACTGCCTATCGGAAGATGTTTCACCTCAAATATTGAGCCGTTTTTCGGAGGGCTATAGTAGAAGATTCTGACGTATCTTTTCGAATGATTTATGGGTTTTCAATGGCTGGAGAAGAGGAGACAAAGTATAGCTCAGCAGGGAAGAATTTAGTAGATAAAGGTGGGTCTGCATTACGTGCCATCCTCCTTTACTCCACATTGTCTCTTTTCGCCTTAACTTTGGCTAGGGTTTTTAGAGATGCCTTTTAGTAAACAATTAAACAGAAGGAATACTATGGCAGCAGGTTTTTTCGCCGTATTTGACGACATAGCAGCACTCTTGGATGATGCTGCGGCAATGAGCAAGATCGCCACCAAAAAAACGGCAGGTGTTTTGGGTGATGACCTTGCTGTCGGTGCTGAAAAGTCGTCAGGATTTGCCTCTTCGAGAGAGCTTCCTGTTTTATGGGCCATCACCAAAGGCTCATTTCGAAATAAGATGATCATCTTGCCGATCGCTTTTTTACTGAGTTCATTCGTCCCCTGGATCATTGTGCCTATTCTAATGTTAGGCGGCCTTTATCTGGCCTTTGAAGGGGCCGAAAAGATCTATGAATATTTCGTTCCACATCCGCATGCCAAAGAAGAACAACGCACTCTTTCTGAAGAAGAGATACTGACGGTAGAAGCAACAAAGATAAGGTCAGCCATTCTGACGGACTTTATTCTATCAATCGAGATCATTATCATCGCCTTGGGAACTGTTGTAGAAAAGGCACTGCCTATACAGATCATAGTCGTAACTTTTGTGGCAGTGCTAGCGACTATCGGCGTGTATGGTTTTGTCGCACTCTTGGTACGGATGGATGATATGGGATTTGCGTTGATCGAGATGGCTGACAATAAAAAGAAGCCCGTAAAAGCTATTGGTGAGATACTCGTTGTTGCGCTTCCTAAGGTCATAAAGTTCTTGACGGTCATCGGAACATTGGCGATGCTGCTTGTTGCAGGCGGTATCTTTGTCCACAATGTCCATCAGATTCATGATCTTTTACATTTTATGCCAGCTATTTTGGCTGAATTGGTGACAGGCGTGGTCATCGGAGCCATTGTTCTTATAGTGGGAAAAACAGTTATGATGGGCAAAAATAGCTTAGGTCAGAAAAGAGTGTAAATAACTATCGCTGAGGTGCCGCAGTAAAGACCCTATAGCGTGTCGGGTCGAGGTTCACCAAGATAGAAACCTTGCGAACGTTCGATACCCAGCTCTTTGACGATTTCATAGACTTCTACATTGTGGACGAACTCGGCAATACAAGTTAGATTTCGCGTGTGGGCAAAATAGACAATGGCCTGAATGATCGATGTCGCATTCGGGTCTGTATGGAGATTTCGGATAAGACTGCCATCGATCTTGATATAGTCGATCTGAAGCTTCAACAGATGCTCGAAATTAGAATAGCCTGACCCAAAGTCATCGATTGCAAACTGTCAGCCTAGCGACTTCATCTCCTCGATGAACTTGAGTATCTCCGGATAGTCTTCGATGCCGACAGATTCAAGGATCTCGAAAATAATCTGATTTTCGACATTGTAGAACTTGATCTGATTTTTGATAAAGGCGACAGTATCGCTGTCAATAATGTCATCTACGGAAAGATTGATGGAAAAGTGATCGCTTTTGTCAGTAAAATGGCGGCAGCTTTTTTCGACCATGATACTTGTCAGACGAGTATAAAGCCGGGCTTTTTTAGAGATATCCAGAAAGTGAAACGGTGTCAACACATTACCATCTTTTTCAATCAGACGGATCAGACATTCATAACTGCTCACGGCACCGGTCTGATTGTCGAAAATCGGTTGGTAATAAGGGACGATCCGATCTTCGAAGATCGCCATTGTCAGCCTTTGTATCCATAACATGTTCTGCTCGTACTGATGTTCAATATTGAGATTTCCGTCATAGATCATAAATGGTTTTTGATTGATACGGGCAGTTTTGAGAGCCATATCGGCTTTCTCCATTCCATTTTTGATGTCCATCGATGCTCCCAGAGTGATCCGGATGTTGATCTTGGCTTCTTCGTAATAGATTGGCAGTGCTTCAATATAGGTGTTGAGCTCTTGTATAAATAACTCTAAACTGTGATAGCCCATTGGACTTGTTGTAAAGAGTGCAAACTCGTCACCTGAAAGTCTATAAACCATCATATTTTTCTCACTGCTTCGGCTGAGGTATTTTAGTGCTTCGGCCAGTTGATTAAGAACATGGTCTCCGGCGATATGCCCATAAAAGTCATTTATCTGCTGGAATTCGTCGATATTGACAAGGATGAGGATGCCGTCACGCAGTTGATTGATGTCATTCATCAACTGGACACGGTTCGGATATCCGGTGAGTGTGTCAGTATAGAGTTGATGGCTCAGTAGAGCAGTCTTTTTTTCAACTTCCTGTTCCAAAATATGGGCTGTGTCCTCCTGTTGGTGGGCATAGTCTGTGATTCGTATGTTCATCTCTTCTAGAGCCGCCGCGATATTCCCGATCTCATCATTCTGATTAGAAGATGGCAGCAAAAGCTCCTGACCAGGGGTGAAGTTTCGGAGTTTTAAAGCGATGTTTTTGAGAGGTGTAAGCAGATGACGAAGATAGAAAGAGAAGATGAGGATCAGGAGACTGAGTGCACCAAGCGTTATGAGCAAAACATCTCTATATTGCGCTGTTAGATTGTGGTAGTGGGCACTGGAATAGGAGAGATGAAGCACTGCAATGGGCTTGAGGGTGACGGGGTGGATCAACTCTGTTTCGACATTAAAGTTCTCATCGGTATTGCTCTGTTCGGCTTTCAAATTTTTCTGGTCAATAATGATCTCGCCATTTTGTTCAAGGAGAAAGGAGAGTATATTTGGGTTGGCAGTGACCTGACTGGCTATGGATAAAAGGTGTTGTTTACGTGCAAGGTAGATTTCAACAGCCAATATGGGCGCGACTGTCTCGGCAATCATTTCAGCTTTCTCTTTTTCGGCAGTGTATAGTGCACTTTTGTTTATTTTATCAAATGCTATAAAGAGCGCAAAGAAGATCAGGAGGAAGACAGATGCGACCGACAGAACGATCTTAGTCGAGAGCGAACGTCTTTTTTTAGTTTTCATCAAAAAACCTTACAACTTGATAGAGTGTGTCCGTAAATTCAATCCTATAGGCAGGCAGCATCGGCTTGTTCATATAGATCACCGTAGAACGTTCGAGGTTTAGGGCAAAAAGATACCCTTTGTTCAAATCGGCGGCATCCCCAACGAAAGAGATGATGTTTTTCTTAATGGCCAGTTCTACAGGCTCACCAATATGCCTGTCTGAATGGAGTGCCATTATGGCACTCGCTTGCACTGTTTCGTCAAGTTTAGAATATTGTATCAAAGTTACTTTAAAGGGAAACCCTTCGATTACACCGCCATACTGCTGTTGCATTAGCGCTTTGAGTTTGTTGGCAGTAATAGTGTCTGAAGTTTCATGAATAATCGCAAAGACAATAGTGCCGCCGACAAGAAAGGCTTTTGGCCCTTTGGCGAGCAGTATCAGTTTTGGAAAGATCGATGCCTGGGCTCTGAGCAGGAGCGGGTTGGAGTTTACTCCAAAGAGTGCGGTACTGAGAAGAACACTCAATAGCAGCAATCGCATCAGAAATCCTTACTCAAAGTAAACATGAAGGTACGCCCTTCCTGTAGATAGTCGTTGACATAGGTGTAGGGTTCTGAAGGGTAATAGACCTCTGCATCAGCAATGTTCTTGACGCTGCCGGTCAGACTAAAACGGTTGGCATAATTATAGTAATGCAGTGCCAAGTCAGCCGTAAAATAAGAGGGTGTATTATTGCGTTGAGGACCACCTACAATTATTGGATCATTGTCTGTTCGCGATTTACTGCCGACATATTTCAAGACAGTTCCGACATTGAACTCTGGCGTAAAGTGATAGAGGTAACTCACTTTTGCAAGGTGATGGGCGACATTGGGAAGCGGGTTGCCATCTTCATCAGAACCGTCGACATAGGAGTAGCTTGCATAGAGTTGGTCATTGTCAAGCAGGGAGGTACTGAGTTCAAGTTCGAGACCGTAAATATTGGTATTCTGGTTGTTAAGGTAGACATGCGCAGCATTGTTTTTGTCGATTTGGTCTTTGTTCATAAGGTAAAAAAGATTTATCTGCAGATAGCGTTTGCCGTTAAACTTCTGGATCATGGCAAGTTCGAAAGCATCCACAGTCTCAGGCTTAAGGTCGGTGTTGCCGACGCGGGCATTATTGTTGAGCGTATAGAGCTCTTGCCAGGAGGGATTTCGGTGTGAATGGCTGTAGATCGCTTTGAAAATACGCTGAATATTACTTTGGTAGACAAGCGAGATCCTTGGATCGTACTGCGTTTGAGTAAGTGAGGCGTTCTCGATATTGATACCGTAGAGCAGCCCCCATTGTGTGCCTATTTCCCACTGATCCTGAAGAGTGAACATCGCAGTGTCGCGTTGGGCATCCGGATCCGAAAAGGGAAGTGTGTCGGAATAGTCCACAAGACCCGACCCGGTGTCTCTGTTGGTCGTTATCGTTGTGATGTTGTAGGTCTCTTCCCGACTAAGACGGTAGCCTATGGTGAACATATGGTTGTCGATACAACTGTATTTGAGATAGGTAGATTGGTAAAACGAGCGTTGATCGGCTTCATGAAGACCGTAGAATCCGTCCGTCAATATAATAGGCGTTCCATTGGAATCCTGTATCACAAAGCCCGGCGCCAGTAGCCGGGCATCACTTTTAAAACTGTCATATTTGGTACCTATTTTGACGATGGCTTCAAGGTCGCCGAAATGTTCATCCCAGCCGAGTTCAAGTAGGTACGCAGGCGTGTAGACACGGTCATCTTCGCGAGGAAGGAACCCATTAATACCGTAGGCACTTCCGTGGGTAAACTGGGTCTGCCTCGTTTTTAGGGTAAATGCGTTGTAGTCAAGCTGCAGGACTAGGGCAAAAGTTGTTGTCTGAAGTGGTGCCTGCCCGCTCTGTGCATAAGCGGTATTGTCGAAAGGACCGAAGTTAAAAGCACCGGTCGCTGCCGCATCGGGACCGGCAAAAAGTGTTTTGTCGTCCCTGTGGTAGTAGCCGTCGGCATGAATACGAAGCTTGCCTTCGGTAGCGGTTGAGGTAAAACCTGCTACCGAGGTGTCATAAGAACCGGCTTTGGCAAAGACACGGTTGACCGGTTCGCCGATCTCTTCGGCGTAGGTGATGACTTGAATGGAACCTGCATATGCGTTAATGCCGTCAGTTCGACTTCCGGGTCCACGAACCACTTCGATACGTTTGATCATTTCGATCGGCATATAAAGATAGCTTGAAAAACCGTCATAAAATGTGTCATTGGCAAGCATACCATCGATGAGGAGTTTGACCTGCCCAAAGGCATATGGATTTGAACCCCTGAAAATAGGGGTTTTTGCATCCAAGAGATCTGTTGACATATCGACACCGGGTATGAGCTGCAAGGCCTCCTGCAGTGTAGCGATTCCCAGTTTTTCAAGCTCTTTACCGGTTAAGACAGAGATGATGTAGGGCTGATAAGGTTCATTGGCTTTTGTTGCAGTCGCAGTTTCAGTGAATTGCTGAAGCTCTTCATCGATCTGCTGGGTAAGTGATGTATACTTTGGCAGATCGACCTGAGCTAGCTCTTGTATAGGTTCTTCAGCCTGAAGAAAGAGCGTTGTTAAGGTCAGTAATAGAAAAGCTGTAAAAACCCGTACTTTCATTATGTCTCACTTTTCCCATATATCTCCGGGTTGACTTCAATCGTTTCATTGGTATACATAATGCAAGGAAAGCGAGGTGTGATATACGATTGGAGATCTCCAATGGGCTTATAAGGAAGCTGCAATATGTTAAGCAGTCTAAGAAAGGGCTTTTCAAGAGCACCTAGTATATAGGAAATCTCTAACTCTTGTACTTTAGGGTATACAAGAGATTTCATAGTATTAAAAAGAGGTTGTAGCTCTTTAATACTGCGAATCTTTGGTGAAACAAAAATTCGTGAGAACTCAGCGAGTTTCTCGGGGTCAAAATGCCAATTGTCTCTGTCATAGTCCATATTGTTTGTTGTCGGATAACCGATAGGAGAGTGGTGGATCAGTCTTGTGCAAGCTATCACTTCACCGTTTTCGTCAAATGCGGCATAGTGTTCTGAATAGGCGTCATACTCATCTGTCTCACGGTTTGGCTCACATCCCTCCAGCTCAGTGACACCCAGCTTCTCGCACACAATATCGTATCTAAAGGCATATACCTTCTCCAACTGATCTTCCGAGGTGACTTCAACAAACTGATATGACATTTCTTAAACTCCACTTTTTAAAATATGATATCACATAAACTTAGCAATGTGGAATAAATTTCAATTAACCTTAGTAAAAGGGTTGAAATTAAGAGATCTGTTTATTGATATTGTATAGCGGAGGAGGGAGAGGTTTAGTAAGGGAAGTACTTATTTAGATAGATTGATGCTGTGTAAATCACTACGAAGTGTAATCCATGCATTCTATGATTTCTAATGTTTTAGTGGCGTCATAAATGGCACTGTGATACTGCTCATTATCAAATTCGATGTTATAAAAGGAACAGGTCTCTACCAGCTTTGGGTTTTTTAGAGTACCTTTTATATTCAGGGCTTTTACGATCGTTTTGTTCTCCTTCATCGTGCAGAAGTGCTTGTCAAACGAGACAAGACTGCCTAAATGGCGAAGTTCAAAAGAGATGTTGTGGGCCACCAGGGTCTTAGCCCCGTTACAAAAGTTGATGAACTCATTATCCTCTTCAAAATATTCCGGATAGTATGCATCACCTCGCAATGCTTCGATCCGTTGCGGGGAGAGCTTATGGACGGCAAGGGCGTGAGGATTAACGTCGTAGGCAGAAAAGTAATATCGATGGAAAGTGTCTAAAACGACATACTCGTCAGCTGCCTTTTTTACGCGGATGGCGGCAACTTCTATGACATCATGTATGTTTGAAGAGTTGGTTTCAAAGTCCAGTATGATCATGGCCTGCTACTCAGTTTTCTCATCTTCTGGACGAACGTTATCTTTCTCTTTACTGCCTGTTTTTCGTTTCTGCTTGCGGTGGCGAGGCTTCTTTTTTTGATTTTTAGCCCGTTTAGGTGGGGTGTCGGCATCAGATTCCGGTGACGGTTCGAAGCCTTCAAGCTCTTCTTCGGGGATCTCGTGACGCATAACCCGTTCAATGTCGATGAGCTCGACCTCTTGCTCTTCACTGACAAAGGCGATAGCTTCACCGCGTTCGTTCAGACATCCCACCCGGTTGAGATAGTGCTCTGGCTCAGAAGGTAGAGAAAAGCTCACCATGTGGGTGATATGAAGGAGTTCGAGTGATTGCAAGATCATGTCGGTCGTAATGAGGACGGCAAGTTCACCCTCGTCAAAAGCCTTGCCTGCGGCCTCGTTTTCCTGAACTCTTTTACTGCCATGTACCGATGCCGCATTGATATCTTGGTTTTTAAGGTAAACACTTAAGGCATCTGCTTCGCGTTTTGTCTTGGTGATGACAGCCATGTGTATCTCATCGCTGCTTTTAATGATCTGCACTAGCATAGCTACTTTATCACAGTCTGCGACACGGTAGAGTTTTTGTTGGGTTCGCTTGGCGATACTTATGGGGTCGTAGTAGATCTTTTCAGTGGGTTGTTCAGTTTGCTCTGGCATGGCGTCAGTTCCTTTAAGGTGCAATTATAGCTGAGTGCGGATGAAAAAAGAACTCCATTTCATGCCCAAGGTTAAAGGTTGCGATTCAGACCAGCCTGTCTGCCTGGTGTTTTATCGGCGAGTATAGGGTTGTTAAGCGGGGAGATCTTGGGTACTCGGCTTAATCCCTCCTCAACAATGAGCTGGCACACACTCTCATAGCTGAGCTCATGCTCTATTTCAAAGGCTTTTGTGAAATAGCTTGACTCCTTGTTCATGCCGGGTACGAGATCCGCCTCCATGAAAAAGCAGTGGCCATTTTTATTGGTTACAAAATCGATACGTCCAAAATCTCTGATGTCTAATTCAATAAAGACATCAACAGCCAGTTTTACAAGCTGTTTTTTCATGGTATCATCTTCGACTTTTTTAAGACCCCTGGCCTGATCTTGTTTTATCTCTTCGCCCAACACTCTCGGCCCGGTAAACGAAAGATGCGGAATGATCTCCAAAGGCGATATAAGCAGTTCCCCGGAGGCAGTCTTGATGATGCAAACTGTAAATGCAGGGCCTTCTACATACTCTTCGACAAGCACAGGAAACCCGAACTGCTCATATAAAGAGGCGACCTTGCTCTCAAACGCGGGATAGCTTCTGACCAGAGAGTCATCATCTATGCCATCGCCATTGGCTATGTTCGCAGGTTTTAAAAAGAGGGGAAAACTGATAGGCAAGTGGTTTTCACGTCTATGCTCACCCGGAACAGAAATGAAAAAATTTGCAGTGCTGATACCTCTACTCTTGAGATGCGTTTTAGCAAGGACCTTGTCTGTGTCAAATCGCATCGAGTCCATGGTTGAACCCGAAAAATTCAGAGAGTGCTCGGAAAAATATTCTGAGAGACAGATCTCTTTATTCTCTTCTTCGGGTAAGGACTTGACCGCCAGGATAACCAGCTCAGGCTTTCTCAGAACGACAGCTTCTAAATCCGTGAGGGAGTCACAGATCGTGATCTTGCACTGATATCCGGCATCTTGTGTTGCGGCCAAAACACTGTTACAGGCTATTATTGATCCGAACCCGGTCTCTGCTAACAGTGCGTTGGGTGTGGTGATTATTTCTATCTTCATATGCCATCCTTCAAGAGATCATGATGGTTTATCTCTTGAACTATAATCAGGAGAGAACCCGCCATGTAGATATAAGTTTCCATTTTTGGAAACGGCTGGAAAGAATCGGAGCCTTGACGAATGACATATCAAGGTTAGTAAAGAGTGAGCAAACATTCTATTGTCTGTAATATGACGTATGCAAAATAGATAACATACATCCCAAGGCATGGAAAGGAGAAACCGAACTTCAGACCAGTACAACAGTTATACTGAGGTTTTTAGTAGTATCCAAAATAAATTCTGATAAATATAATATGTTCACTGTATGTAGAAATGAACCTGTACGCTTACAGCGGAATTGGAATGTAAAATGTTAAGATTCATAATTATACTCTTATGCAGCTTACAAAGAGGGGTGTTCTAAAAAGTAGGTAGGTTCGGGATCAGGGGAGTGGGTACAGATGATAAGGGTTTTCTATCATCTGTGCGTAAAGGGTTGAACTAGCCCTTAAGCGGGAATGACGTTGACAAGTTCACTGTACAGAGCTTCGTAACCCTCAACCTCTTGGATCGGCATTCCAAACTTGACAAGTGCCACTTCTGAAGGACTGTGCATACAGTACACTGTTTTTTTTAACTGTTTATTGACAAGCTTAACACGCTCTGATGGGATTACTATATAGTTCTTGGTGTCGTACGTAAATTGAACCTCATTCTCTTCATTGCTTTTTACATCTGTTATTTTCTTGTTCATCTGTAGTAATCCTTAGTTTAGTACCGCCATCACACAGAGCATCTTGCATAATCATAATTAACTTATGTGACAAACTTTTATGCAAGGGTTCGGTTTTAGATTAGATTGCTGTGGTACGTTGAAGGGTATCGATGAGCTTCTATACCGTCCGTTCAATTCGCTTGCGGTCACGAGCGGTGACCGTCAGTGTTTGATCACTCGATATTAACCCTATGAGCAGGGTGTCTACCACTTTTGCCCCGACATTTTTTGCTGCCATCTTCAGGGTTTTGAGTGTGTTGAAGTCTATTCTTCCCATGAGTGAAGGTGCTGCGCAGGAACTGACACATATGGCACTCTTGGTCTCTTCTTTACGATACGCAGGGAAGGGCTTGTTCCATGGCCAGTAGCCGTAGACGACCATGCGTTCCAAAAACCGTTTGAACAGTGCCGTGACCGTTCCGTAATTGGTGGGCGAGGCAAAGATGTACCCGTCAGCGGCCTCAAGTTTCTCTATAATAACACGCATGTCGTCGTCAATAACACATTTTCCCGGGGCACTTC
>JAQIBF010000122.1 GCA_027859195.1 Helicobacteraceae bacterium | reverse complement strand
CTTCCCGGATAATTCACTTATTCTATCGCAGCTAACCTCTTTACTATTTACCCGCTTATTAAATTTTATATCTGTTGCACTTTAAACTTGAATTGGCGCTTCCAATGATCCAACTATCTGTTTTTAACCTGTTCTCTTTTCAAGAAGAGCAAAAGTATTCTGGAGTATCATAAAAGATATTGCGTAGTCAAAGGAATGTATTTATGAAACGTATGACGATTGGTCTTATGGCTGTTGTTCTCTTAGCTCTTCTAGGCTGTAGTGGTGGCGGCAACAGTACACTGCTGGTCGCCTACAACACAGTTTATGGCATAAATGCACTTAGTACAGATGAAAATATTTCATTATATGTCGGCAATGAAGTGATAGCACCAGTCCCGCCATACGATCAAAATGCCTCTGTTATAGTCAAGGCTGTAGGCAGCAATAATATAGCTTCTTACACTGTAACCGGGGGTAATGAGCTTGGTCAGACATCTTTACAAAACAGTAAAACGTATTTTTATGCGGCGACAGACTGTAATGTTTCGAATGCGACAATTGAGGCACTATATCATCAGGTAGCAACCGATACGCAGATCAATATTGTCAACACATCAAGCAAGGCTTTTTTAACAGATGATATCAACATCAGCGTGGATGGGGTACAGGTTAACCCAGGTAGTACAACAGAATGTGTCATAACAGCGGTCTCAATGTTAAGTGCAAAAGACCAAAATATCTCTGTTAGCTTTGCCGGTGGCTCATTTGCCGTATGGAAGATACTCCCGTCAGACATATCTGCCGATATCGTCATTTACGGTACACCACCGATAGAGGCAGCTATAATTCCTCTACCTCGTCTAACATCGGATGCTCTTTGACCTTTTATTCCCTGTGCGGCAGTATGGAGTTTATTCCATTCTGCATAGAGGCTAATGTACAGATAGGCTAGTATCAACGCATCAACATTTTCGTGAATAAACCCTATACAATCATGGTGATAAAAAGTTGTATTATTGCGTTACTTTTTGTATCATCCCATCTTGAACGGGTTTTTGTTTATCCTTCATATATCGTTATTTCTAATATCGGGGCTATTATAGTTATGTAATCGATGTTACAGACAGTGGTTCATTATTTGGACTATACTACTCATATAACTCGAACAAAAACTCAAAGGATTAACATGAGAAAAATCAGTCTAATCGCACTACTCGTAGGTGCGGCGTTATTTACAGGTCTTGGTGTTACCTCTGCAATGGCAGAAGATGATAAAAGTGATGAAGGCAAATGTGGATCTTCAAAACCGGCTAAATGTGGTGCCGAGAAAAAAGGCAAATGCGGCGGTGAGAAAAAAGATGACGCAGCTAAAAAATGTGGTTCTGAAAAGAAACCTGAAGTTAAGGGCAAATGCGGCGCAGGTAAGTGCGGTAAATAGTCTTTACACTTGTCAAGGTCATTTGACCTTGGCGTTAGTGTAGTAATAACTGGGGCACGCATCAGTTATTACTGCACTAATCGAAAGATTAGAAAAAAGGATATGTTATGCAATGCCAAATAACACGTTTATGTAAACTTATCGAACCGGCTTTGGAGAAGCTGCAAAGTGTCTCTCTTCTCTTGTTACGTCTGATTTTGGCCTACGGATTTTACGAACCTGCTACGATGAAGTGGAGTGATATAAACGCTGTAGCCGAATGGTTTGGGTCTATGGGCTTGCCGATGCCGATGCTGCAGGCGTATATGGCGGCTTCGACGGAAGCGTTAGGTGTGTTACTGCTTACTTTAGGGTTCGCAACACGCCTTATCTCGATTCCATTGATCATTGTCATGATCGTTGCCATAGTGACCGTCCATCTGCCGCATGGTTTCAGTTCAGGCGACAATGGCTTTGAGATACCGCTTTACTACATGTTGATGCTGCTTGTTCTCGTCGCACACGGCGGCGGTAAATTCTCTATCGACTACTTTATCAGTAAAGAGAAGTAGTTTAAAAATTCCAGTTTCGGCACACCTTGCACATAAGGAGCTAAAGCTCTATGCAGGGTGGCACTAAATGCCACATCGTAAAAGTTTGCCTCTCCACGTACCATAGTACGCTATCGGACAAACATTTTACACAATCTGTACCGAATCTGAAACTTTGGAGAAAAGCTTGCATTTAGATGAGCTTCGCCGCTATTCACTATTTTCGCTAACTGTCTTCTCTGTATTTCGAAATCCCGCAAGCCTGATTCGGCGTCGGCGGATTCTCTTTCAGGTAAGTGAGATCCTCAAGTGTCTGTTTAAGGACTTTTTTCTGCTGTAAAAGAGGCAGCATCAAGTTGTCTTTGTCAGTTAAGTTGATCGACCAGTCCATCAGTATGGTTTCTACCTCTTTATCAAGGTCTGCGAGTGCGTTATTAATATGTTCAATTGATTTCATGATGCAAGTGTACAGAAAAAATATATAGCGTAGGTGAAGCACTTTATATAAAAACATTTTTTAAAAATTCTGCTACTTATGTGCGTTATGTAGTACATGTTGTATCTATCATCAACGCTTTTAATACTTTTTGTCTCTTCTCAAAGCTGACTTGTGTAACCGAAACGTGTTGTAATCTTTACGCTTCTGTATTAAACCCGATATATCTGTGTAATAAATGTTCTCTATTCTGTCGGCTTAACTTTAAGAACAAAGGCCGATCGATGGAAAATAGAAAAACAATGATGACGATGTTGTCTGTTGCAACAGCAACAGCACTGATGATGACAGGGTGTAATAGTGACGGTACGGATGGTATTGACGGTGTTAGTGGCCTTGATAGTGCTAGTGCTAGTGGTATTCAACTTGACTTTACAGAGTTGAGTGCACCGGTAACGGATGCTGAGAAGATGGAAATCCGTACATCCACAAGTGTTACTTACGCTAACGGAAGTACAGACGCTATAGAGTTTACAAAACTTATTTCAGCCAGTACTCTTGATAATAGTGAAACATTTGGTCTTTCAAAAGACAATCAAGAGACAGCAATCACTTATGCTGATGGAAGTCCGTTTATCTGTGATGGAGCAAACGGTAATGCTAGAGGTTCAGGTTTGGATCACTCATCGATCTTACAAAAAGATGGCCGTTTGTTCATGGTAAGCCAATTTGAATGTGCCGTCGGCGCTATGTACGGTATGGAGTTGGAGCAAGATACAGCGGGTGCTTTATCTGTCAAGGCAGATTCACTTAAATATATCAGTCAGGCAGACGGCTTTGGCGGTTGGGTACACTGTGCGGGTATGACGACTCCTTGGGAATCGCACTTGGGTAGTGAAGAGTACGAGCCAGATGCAAAATCTATAGAGAATAATTTAAACACGACAACGATGCTTACGGGTGATAAAAACTTTGATGAAGTCACTAAATACTACTGGAATGATGAAAACAACACCAATGTCTCTGCGAACAATAACCCGTACTTCTATGGATATATTCCGGAGGTTACAGTTGACGGTACTGCGTCTACACCGACGTTTAACTACACAAAACACTTTAGCATGGGTCGTGCAGCATGGGAACTGGCTTATGTAATGCCGGATGAAAAAACAGCATACCTTTCTGACGACGGCACCAATGTCGGTTTCTATATGTATGTAGCGGATACGGCCAAAGATCTCAGTGCAGGTACGCTTTACGCGGCCAAATGGATTCAGACATCTGCACAAAACGGTGGGGCGGCTGACCTTATCTGGATCAAATTGGGACACTCAACAGATGCTGAAATTAAGACTATCGTTGCGGCTGAGCCGAAGTTTAGCGATATCTTTACGACAGGTACTGTTACTTCTGATACATGTGATACCGGATTTACATTTGTAAATACGGCGAAGGGTAAGGAATGTTTACAGCTTAATACCGGAAAAGAGACGGAAGCAGCATTCCTGGAGACTAGAAGATATGCAGCTATGCTTGGTGCCACTACCGAGTTTAGAAAAGAAGAAGGTATCACATTCAACCCGGATGACCGTAAACTATATGTTGCTATGAGTCAAGTAACAAAAGGTATGTCAGACAGTGTTGGTGATATTCACGTAGCAGAAGAAAATAGTTGTGGCGCCGTTTACGCGTTGGATGTTTTAGATTCTACTGAAGTCGCATACGATAGCAACAGCAATGTGATCAACAGCACTTATGTCGTTAAAAACACTCGTGCTAAGGTTATTGGAGCACCTGCAACTTACCCTGCAGGCTCAACATATGAAGCGTATACATGTTCTGTAAACGGTATCGCTAACCCGGATAATGTTACGTACTTAGCTGGAAAAAATACACTGATCATTGGTGAAGATACAGGTGACCATCCAAATGACTTCGTATGGTCATACGATATCGGTACTGAAAAGTTAACGCGTATTGTTTCAACACCGTATGGTTCTGAAACAACATCACCGTATTGGTACGACATCAACGGTTTTGGATACTTAAGTCTGGTAACACAGCACCCGTTCGGAGAAGTGAGCGGCGGTGATGTTGATTTTAACCTGGAAGCTAGTGCGACTGAAACACAGAAACAGTCATCTGTCGGAGTAGTCGGTCCATTTAAAAGCTGGTAATTGTTTTTAAGAGAAGGAGTGTTTCCTTCTCTTATTTTAGAAATAGACTCTATCTTTAAAAAAAGAGAAAGTGTTTTGATGGGGGACTTATGCGATATTATATTTTAGCCAGTGTCATTTTAGGCGCCATTTTTATGATAGGTTGCGGTAGTGACGAGAGTGGTGTTACCGACACAAATGATACCGAGACTATTCCATTTATAGTGAGTTACGAGAGTAATAATTCGCTTTATAACACGAGAGATCTAGTGCCGATCACGATAGATTTTCTCTCTACGACACCTCTGAACAACAGGGGTGCCTATGTGACCAGCCAGTGTTATACAAAAACTGTTGATGAGAAAGGGATGACCCACAACCCATGCTATGCATGTCATATCAACTCAACAGAACCCAACTATGTTGATGATGCAGACCTGCAAGAGAGCTACGCTTTTGGAGAGTATACGAAGACAAATAGATTTACCAACCTTTTTAAAGACAGAAGTGCTTTAGTCAGCCAGATAAGCGATGAAGAGATTGTAAGTTATGTGGGAGAAAATAACTATATTCAAAAAGGCCACATTCTTTTGGCCGATAAACTGCAAAATCCGCCAGTAGAGTGGGACATCAACAGTGACGGTAAGTGGGGCGGATATGTGCCGGACTGTTATTTTAATTTTGACGATGCAGGCTTTGACAGATCTCCGGACAGTGCATTTACCGGCTGGAGAGCTTTTGGATACTACCCGTTTTTAGGGACTTTTTGGCCGACAAACGGAAGTACGGATGATGTACTTATCAGGCTCTCAAAGGAATTTATGCTGGATGAGAACAGCCGTTTTGATATTGAAGTCTATAAATTAAACCTCAGTATCGTTGAGGCACTTATAAAAGAAAAAGATATAGCAATAGATGCGACTGATGAGAAGAAGTATGGTGTCGATCTAAATCAAGACGGCGTCTTGAATACGGCAATGGAGATAGTATTCAGATGGGAGAAGCCAACTTATGATTCCGGAACCGGCAAGATAACAGGTTTTTCGATGCGTTATGTCGGACTCGCAAAAGTACTTTTGGTATCAAATGAATATTTGATCGCTCCGGGACTTTATCCTAAAAACACGGAGTTTTTACACAGTGTTCGATATATCGATGTGGGTGAAAACAATCAAAGCATCACAATGGCGCCCAGAATGAAAGAGCTTAGGTACGCCAAAAAAAAATCGTGGATAACATATGCAGAACTCTCCAACGCAACACTGACGGATATAAAAGAGAAAGATGCCTTCCCTGCTAGACTGCGAACGATTATAGGCAACACGGAATATGGAGCGCTAAATAATATCGGTTGGATATATCAGGGTTTTATAGAAGATGCGAGAGGTGAACTCAGACCGCAAAACTACGAAGAGACACAGTACTGCATCGGCTGTCACAGCGGTATAGGTGCTATTGCAGACAGCACTTTCGTCTTCCAGAGAAAATTTGACAAGAGTCACTTTCAAAACGGCTGGTACCACTGGACACAAGATCCTAATGGGCTTAAAAATATAGTTGAGCCGAAGACGCCGGATGGTAAAGATGAATATTCGCAATATCTTGCAGTCAATCATGCGGGCGATGAGTTCAGGGCGAATGATGAAGTGATGGATAGGTTTTTTGATGCCAACGGTTCACTCATAAAGAGTGAAGCAGAGAAGATCAAAGATGATATCTCTTATCTTTTGTATCCTTCTGTCTCAAGAGCAAAAGAGCTCAACAAAGCGTACAAAGTCATTGTAGAAGAGCAAAGTTATATTTATGGCCGAGATGCCCATGTCAAACCTGTTGAAAATGTACATCAAGAGGTTGAGATCGATACACTAACGGATGTGACTGTGATCAGGCGCTAAAAAAGGGTTGTTTCCAAGGCTTTAAGTCTAAAGCTTCGTCGATGTTCCGGTGTATAACCATACTGTCTGATGGCCTCTACGTGGAGTTTTGTACCATAGCCTTTATGCTTTTCAAAGCCATACTCCGGGTAGACTCTTGAAAACTCTATCATCTCTCTGTCGTGGGTCACTTTTGCCAGGATGGAGGCGGCGCTGACCTCTTGAACCGTTGCATCAGCTTTGACCATAGTCTCGAGGTTGTCGACACCAAAGGTGGTGTTTCCATCAAAGAGGTAGTTGTCGCATTTTACGTTTGATTGGATCTCTTTAAGTGCAATAGTCATACATTTTGAGATACCCAGTTCATCGACACTGTGGGCAGGAAAAGAGACAATGTGATAGGTGGCGTTTTCAATGATCTGAGGGTAGAGGAGCTCACGCTTTTTTTCACTGATCTGTTTAGAGTCCATAAGCCCTTCAACGGGGTTATGCAGTATAACGCCTGCAACGACTAATGAACCTGCAATCGGGCCTCTCCCCGCTTCGTCGATACCGCAAAGTGCCATTTTAATCCTTTTTTATAATAGAGAAATCATAGAAGTCAACTAGGTCTTTAGAGGTGCCCATAACTAAAAACGCCATGAAAAATATGTATAGAGAAACCCCGTGATATCCACATCTTTGTAATGAAAAGAGGGGACATACATGAAATTGACAGAGGCATCTCTATAGTAGAAGTTGAGTGCCGGGGCAATACCGCCTGTCAGGCCATATGCTCCGCCGTCACGGTCTATATCGTTATCATCATAAATCTTTTTCCATCCTATAAAACCTGAGAGCCCTACAGCGCTTTGCAGCTGACCTATGTCGAAACGCAGGTAATGACCTGCACCCAGAGTAAACTGGGGATTGTAGTAAGAGTCGTTTAAAATAAGTGCGTTTAGACCGAAGTAAAGTTGTTTTGGTTGCGAGTAGAAGTTGTATTCATACCCCAGCCCGTAGTTAAAAGCGTTGTAGGGCTCGTCAAAACGGTTATTGGGTTTTTCATGAATCGTAAGGCCTGAAACAAGAAGGCGTTGTTCGTTTGCAAAAAGTATAAAAGGTAAAAATAGAAGTAAGTATCTGTTCATGAAGGGATAAGCGCACTGTTTTTATAAGTGCTAAAAGTCTTAGAAGAGAAATTACTTCTCTTCAGAAATTTCTTCATTTTTGTGGATTGAAGTTAAAAAAGACTCTAAGTCATATCGGCTGCGGTATTCCGGGGTCATAACATGAATAAGGATATCACCAAGGTCAACGGCGATCCATTCACCGCTCTCATCTGAGCCTAGAAATTTCTCTTCCGGTTTAAGACCACGTTTAAGGTGGTCAAGCAGTGCCTCTGTATGGCGTATACCGAGTGATGATGCGATGATGACATAGTCTACGAAGTAGTCACGGCCACGAAGGTCAAATACCTCGATAGCTTCAGCTTTGTTGGTGTCTAGTACGTTGACGATTTTGTTAATACGATCTTGCATGTTTTTCCTCATAATATGTTTTTATAGAGTCTGCAACCTTTTTTGGGAGGTGCTCATCTTCTATCTGTTCTCTCAGTTCGCTTGAACTGATAGGCTGTTCGACTGCCAGTTGAATATACGTATCTGGAATCTTGATCTTGTCGCGTGTAGCGACAACCCAGGTGACTAAGGTGTTAAGCTCATCAAACTGGTACCACTGCTCCAGTGACGCAAGGTTGTCAGCACCGATGATAAAATAGATTTTCTCATACTCAGTAGCAAACTTCTTAACGGTTGTAATACTTCTGACAGCTCTGTTCTGTCTGACTTCAATGTCACTGACTTCGACATTCTTGTCATCACTAAAGATCTCTTGGAGCCATTTAAGCCGGAGCTCTGCTGGAGCATGTGTTCCACTTTTAAATGGGTTTAGAAAAGCAGGCACAACGATTACTTTATCGATGTCAAGCGTCTTTAATGCAGTATGAACAACACGTATATGACCAAGATGAGGTGGGTCAAACGAACCACCATAGAGTGCTATATTCATGTCTGGAACCTAATTTATCGAAATTATAGCTGAATTTCGTTAGAATCCACCACTAATAATCTAATGGGCACCTCTAAATTTGCAGTAGGCTAAAAAAGAGTTGCTGTAGTAAATCAGGACATAAGCATGGCATTAAAGATCGCAATTAATGGACTAGGACGAATCGGTCGATGTGTCGTACGTATTATTGCTGATAGAGACGATATAGAACTGGTGGCAGTCAATGCAAGCGGTGCACACGAGATGATCGAATACAATGTCAAATATGATTCGGTGCACGGTACGCGTTTGGATACAAAAGTGGAAGAGGGATATCTCTGTATCGGTAAAGACAGAGCTAAGATACTCTCGGAACGTGATCCGGCAAAACTTAACTTTGCTGAGTTTGGTGCGGAGATCGTCCTCGAATGTACGGGTGCATTTTTGACGCAAGAGAGCGTACAGCCTTATCTGGACAATGGCGTAAAAAAAGTACTCTTCTCTGCACCGGCAAAAGATAATACAGCCACCTTTGTTATCGGTGCCAATGAAGAGACCTATGCAGGGCAATCTGTCGTTTCCAATGCCAGCTGTACAACGAATGGGTTAGCACCAGTTGCTAAAGTGCTTGACGATGCCTTTGGAATTGTAAATGGTTTGATGACAACGATTCACAGTTATACATCGTCACAGCCCATCCTTGATGGCAAACATAAAAAAGATCCGAGAAAAGGGCGTTCAGGTGCTACTAACCTGGTGCCGACATCGACCGGGGCGGCAAAAGCGATCGCTAAAGTCCTTCCAAATCTGGCCGGTAAACTCAATGGTCAAGCGATCAGAGTCCCGACACCGGATGTCTCTATGGTCGATCTTACAGTCACCCTTTCTAAAGATGCGACACTTGAAGAGATAAAAGATGCTTTCAAAAGAGCAAGCGAAGGGTCACATAAAGGTATTTTAGGTGTGGATGAAGAGTACCGAGTTTCTCAAGACTTTGTCGGTGAAGAGTTGAGTACCGTTGTCGCAATGGACACCATTCAAGTGATCGATGGAAATTTGGTCAAAGTACTCTCTTGGTATGACAACGAATGGGGTTATTCAAGCCGCCTTGTTGACATGGCAATTCACATTAGTAAATAAGGACAGATATGCAACTTCTAAATATCAAAGACCTCGATCTTAACCGTCAAAAAGTATTTATCCGTTGTGACTTCAATGTCCCGATGGATGAGTTTGGCAATATCACTGACGATCGCCGTATCCGTTCAGCAGTAGCAACGATCAACTACTGTCTTGACCAGGATTGTGCTGTAATCCTGGCATCACATATGGGCCGCCCAAAAGGTGAGGTCGAGAAAAAGTATTCTCTGGAACCTGTACAACTGCGTCTTCAGCAGCTTCTAAAACGCCATGTTGAATTGGCAAAAGATGTTGTGGGTGCAGATGCAATAGAGAAAGCCCGTAATTTACCGCTTCATGAAGTCCTTCTGCTTGAAAATCTTCGTTTTGAAAAAGGTGAGACAAAAAACGATGAGGGTCTGGCTAAAGCCTTGGCTGCTATGGCAGATTTTTACATCAATGATGCTTTTGGTGTCAGTCACAGAGCGCATGCGTCGGTAGAAGGGATCACACATTTTTTTGACAAAGAGCACAAAGCAGCCGGCTTTTTACTTCAAAAAGAGATCAAGTTTTTTGGGGCATTGATCAAGCGTCCAACACGTCCGTTTGCGGCTATTGTCGGCGGTTCAAAAGTATCAGGAAAACTCGAAGCGCTTATAAACCTGTTGCCAAAAGTTGACAAAGTCCTCATTGGCGGGGGTATGGCCTTTACCTTCTTAAAGCAGATGGGTTATGACGTTGGTAATTCACTTGTAGAGGATGACCTTTTAGCAGAAGCGCAACATATTATGGATGAAGCCCGTCGCTTAGGTGTAAAGTTCTACTTGCCTATTGACGTTGTCGCGGCGCAAACCTTTTCGGCTGACTCTGTCAGTAAAGTGACGTCAGCCCAAGAGATCCCCTCCGGCTGGATGGGTCTAGACATTGGTCCTGCGACAGTGCGTCTCTATCGTACCGTACTTTCTGACGTTCAGACTGTTCTGTGGAATGGCCCGATGGGTGTATATGAGATGGAACGCTTTGCCCGCGGATCAAGCAAGATCGCACACTTTGTTGCTGATTCGTATGCAACAACAGTTGTAGGCGGCGGTGATACCGCTGACCTTGTCCAGCGTATTGGCCTTGACGAAGAGATGACATTTATCTCGACCGGCGGCGGCGCTTCTCTTGAATTGTTAGAAGGTAAGATCCTTCCCGGTGTTAAATCACTTATTGTTGAGGATGACGAGTAATGCTGATCGCGGCCAATTTCAAGACCAACAAAACACGCTGTCAAACGGCGGCCTATTATAAAGAGGTCTCTGACTTTATTGCGGCAAAGAACATAAATACAGAAGCTATGATCTTCCCACCGGCAACGGCACTTGACAGCTTTGAAGGTAAGATCAGTGTCGGCGCACAAAACGCTTATGCTGTTGAAAATGGGGCGTATACAGGAGAGATAGGTCTTGAACAACTCGATGAGTTCGGCATTAAAACTATTCTGATCGGTCACTCCGAACGTCGTCATATTTTGGGCGAGTCACAAGAACTCATCGCTGAAAAGTTTCACTACTATAAAGAAAAAGGGTTCAGAATCGTCTATTGCATAGGCGAGCCTTTGGAAGTCCGTGAAGAGAGCAGTGCAGCATTGATGGCATATCTCGATGATCAACTTGAAGGCATTGACCTGGCGTATAACAAACTGATTATTGCCTATGAGCCTGTTTGGGCGATCGGTAGCGGTTTGACACCGACAGAAGGTGAGGTTGAGTTGATCCATACTGCACTTCGTCAAAAAATAAAAGCACCGATCCTTTACGGGGGCAGTGTAAAAACGGCCAACGCCAAAGAGCTGTTATCACTTAACAATGTTGACGGTGCCCTTATAGGCAGCGGGGCTTTAAACGCAGAAGACTACTGTATGATTCTAGAGATTGCAGATAGTTTGAAATAATCCTCACACCTGCGAAAGCAGGATGACGGGTTGTATAGATCATAACAATATTCCAGACAACATTGTTATAAATGTAAAACTGCACAACTACTTCTTCGTACTTTTTCCGATTCCAGGAAGCGTATCTAGCATTTCTTTATGAGACGGTTTTTTTGTCTTGTTAGCATCACGTTTTTCTCTATTTTCTATATAGTTACCTGCTTTATCTACATAGTGTTGAAGGGTAAAAGAGCTGTTATCGTCCTCGCTAAGGCTATTATTGTTGTCGTTTTCTAACAGCTTATGTTTATTATTATCATCGATGTTACTATTCTTCTCATTTGTACTATTGCTTTCGGTCAATGGATCCCACTCATTTTCAATCCATTCATTGGTATTTTTCTGCATATAGCGGTAATCTTTATGGTCATCACTAGCTGTTGTTGAAGGGGAAATACTCTGTAAAGCACTGTTTTTTGAAGGAGAGATAACCTTATCATCCTTCACTTTTTCAACAGAAGTGTCAGACGGTTTTTTTTGACTTTTACCGTCAACAAGGTCTTGCAATGCATGCCCGCTGCAGCCGTAGAACAGGGAAATAACGAATATCGAGGTCAGTTTGATAATATTTTTTTTCATAGAAGAAGACTACAGAGTTAAATCTAAAAGAATTATTAACTGCATTGCCGTAACAGGCATGTAACCATTTTTTTATAATCACCTGATAATATATGTGATAAATATGTGATAAAGCCCATAAAATAGGGGTGTAAATATTTTTTTGAAAAAAAGAAATCTTTAAGATATCTGTGATAAACTTTACCCAGACAAATTCTTAGTCGAGCTATTCTTAAGGAGAATATATGAAATTAGTTAAAATGAGTTTACTGGCGGCAACGCTTATCGCGTCGAGTGCATTCGCAATTGATAATGTTAAAGTATCTGGTGATGCACAGCTTATGTACAGCACAAGTGACAGAGGCGATACAACGAGTAATACGATAGCTGGTAACAGCAGTGGTTCACTTTTTGATAAGGATTCGAGTGCTGCTGATGCCGGTATTCATTTAGGAATTACAGCAGATCTGGCGAAAAATGATCTTGTAAGTGTTAGTGCTGGGCTTAGCGGTACAATGCTTTCAACTTTGGGTTTAGAGAATAATCTGGTAAGCAATGTTTGGGGTGGTGCTCACACTGCCGAAGTTAGTCCAGGCGCTAATTATGGGAATGGCGCTAAAGTTAAGAACGCATCTTGGTTTAACGAAGCATGGGTTGCTATCAGTGCAGGTAAGTCAACTGCCAAGCTTGGCCGCATGGAACTTGATACGCCATTGGCATTTACTGAAACTTGGTCAATCGAGCAAAACTCGTTTGAAGCGGCTGTCTTGATGAACCAGGACATTCCTGATACAACACTAGTTGCTGCATATATCGGCAACGGCAATGGCAATGAAGTTTTCGGACAGAATTTGCAAAGTAACGTAGATACTCTTGGTCTTACAGCTGGTGCTGTTGTAAATGGCGACGGCGATTTTGCAACATACGGTACTGATGGTGCGTATGCTATCGCTGCTATCAACAACTCTTGGAAACCACTGACTGTGCAAGCTTGGTATTATGATGTATCAAAATTAGCGCAAGCTTACTGGTTGCAAGCTGACCTTAATATCGAGGGTATTCTAGTAGGTGCTCAATATACAGGTCTTACGCTGGATAGAAAAAGTGGAGCAGACGGTACAGAATCTAACGCTTTAGCTGTAATGGCAGGATACGAGATGAAAGATACGTTTACTGTTAAAGCTGCATTCTCTCAAACCGATAAAGACACTGCAGCGGGTTGGAATACTGCAACATCAACTGGCCAGTCTAAACTCTATACAGAAGCGAAGTGGGTCTCTGGTTACGGCTATGTCACAGCGGCAGACACAACAGCGATCAAAGTTGCTGCGATGACTCCGGAAGCGTTGACATGGGTCAAACTTGGTCTATGCGGAACACAAACAACAAATGACACGACAAATGTAGATATGATGCAAGTAGCACTTGATGCATCTAAATCGTTCGGACCGCTTGATGTCGAACTGATGTACGTCTATATGGATGCTGATAATCAGAATGCAGGTGATGCATACAACACTGTAAACGCATACCTTACTTTAAACTTCTAATTCTTTAGAGGTTAGCCCTTTTCCGCCTTCGGGCGGAAGCACCTTCATTTAAACTTTCCCTCTAGTTATTACCTTAAATTACTTTTTCAACACAGAATAAATATTACTTTATTTGTATTTGTATTGCTTGCATAATAATTGTATAGCATATTTATAGATTGCTCAAGTATATGCGGTTTCGGGCACATACTTTATATATATTAGAAATATAAACCATGAAAAAAGATCATATTTCATTTATTGGTCATGCCTCTTAGTGGAATTCATCAAACTGATTAAAATATAAACAATTAACTGTACGATTCAATCCCATTATTTTATATACTTTTTCATACCTAAACAACGGAGAGTTATATGAAATTAGTAAAAATGAGTATATTGGCGGCAGCGCTGATCGGTTCGAGTGCATTTGCAATTGACAATGTTAAAGTATCAGGTGATGCTAAATTGTTCTACGGAACCAATGACAGTATGGACACAACGTTAACACCTAACAATGATGCTGGACTATTTAATAAGGTCTCATCATGGGGTCAAGCATCTTTGGGTCTAGGCGTAACAGCTGATCTTGTAGAAGGCATTTCTGCCGGTGGGCACCTAACAGCTATTTCGGCAATGGGTCTTACTAACATCGTCGACGGTGTTTTCGAAGGTGGTCTTGAAGATCAGTTTTGGTTTGATGAAGTTTGGATAGCCGGTAAATACGGTAATACCACTGCAAAAGCCGGTCGTATGATACTGGACACACCTCTTGTGTTTACAGAAACATGGTCAACTGCATACAACACGTTTGAAGCCGGTGTTCTTATGAATGAAGATATCCCTGATACCACATTGATTGGCGCCTATATTGGTGCTGCAAACAACGGTAACACTATGGGTACGTGGAATACAAACAACTATGCCGGTATTACTGCAGACTGGACTGACGCTACGGCAAATAATAATTTCAGTGCTGTAAATGATGGTAAAGGTGCGTATGCTGCCGGTGTAGTTAACAACTCATGGACACCGTTGACAGTACAGGGATGGTACTACAAACTGCCTTCAGCAGCTGATGCTTACTGGCTTGAAGGAGACTTGGCATTTGACTTTGGCCTTTCTTTAGGTGCAGAATATACAGGTATCAATGTTACGGATGAACTTATTGCGACACTAGGTGGTACAGGAAACGATAAATCTAATAGCGCATTTGCTCTGAAAGCTGCTTATGAGATGAAAGATACATTTGCCATATCGGTTGCTGGTTCTATGGTCGGTGAAAATGACAATGGTGTCGGTGCCGGTTTTAACGTATTTGGTGTACAGTCAAAACTATATACAGAAGCATGGTGGAACTTTGGTTATGTCATCCTTCCAGATACAACTGCTGTCAATGTGACAGTAACGACGCCGGAAGAGTTGACGTATGTCGCATTAGGCGTTTATGCTACACAAGCTTCTGTTGGTGACAATGGTGTTGCTGGTGCTGGTGTTGATATGAATGAAGTTACATTGGAAGCAGCGAAATCATTCGGTCCATTGGATGCAGGTCTATACTACATCTATACAGATGCAGATGACCAGAACGCGGGTGATGCGTACAGCTCAGTTCAAGCATACTTTACTTTAAACTTCTAATCTTTTAGAAGTCTGGCTTTTCCGTCTCAGGGCGGATGGCTGTCCCTCTTTCTATCTTTCTTTCAAACTATTTATTCTTTCTTGTCACTCTTGCTTCCTCGGTATCTTATTGTTAAGAGATCTCTGTTCAGTTGCACAGCACAATAGATAAATTAAAATTCCTCATCCTCTTGTGGCTCATCTTCACCTTCTGTCAATGCCCAGACGCTAAATGGGATCATTTCGACCGGTACGAAGGGGTGCCGTAAACTCGCCTCATTGCTCATGGTGACGACTTCGACTTTTGTAATGCCGTTAGTAATAATAAAGCCTTCGATTTTCTCGATCTTTTTAAAAAGGGCCTCCTGGTTTCCAAACGGCATGCAGAGGACAACACGGTCTTGCTCAGGAATATAAAAATCGATCTCTTCGTCATAGAAAAGCGTGAACTCTTTTTTGAGCATCTCCAGGTAGACCATGTTTTCGAAAAGACGACCGAAATGTTTTTGGGTTGAAAGGGCATTCTTGATTGACGTGTCACAGAGATAGAGCTTTTTAACAGCACGGGGATGGTTGAATTTTTCGAGTTGGTGGAGATACCCCTGTACAACGATGGTCTCGAAGTTTTTATAGAGCATGTCTTTTGAGATCTTGCGCGTGGTTTTAAGCCGTTCGTACAGCATGTATGCCGATATTTTCTGCGTCAGCAGGTTTGTAGCCAGCAGCATAATGTCGAAACCTATTTCGGTCAGGGCACTTTTCAGGCTGCGCTGAATATGTCGGATACGATCCTCTGAAGGAATCCTGTGCATAGCCGGAAACCCCCCTAGCTGGAAGAAGTGGTTCAGGGCGCTTTCATCGTAGCGCGCTTCAAAGGCGAGGAAGCTTTCAAAGTCCAAAGGATATAGTCTGATGGTTTTGAGCTCACTATAATCATGGTGAGCCACACTGGCGATGATCAGCTGTTTTACTTTTGGCAGGGCGATCTCTGCTCTATAGTTGTCCAAGGCGACTGCTGTAATATCGTTTTGATTGCAGAACCTGGTCAGTGTCTCATTGAGTGCCATAACGTCAATTCTTAGGTCATCGCAATCTATATATAGGTAACTGCTTTTTTTATACCCTAGCAGAATGTGTTTGATGAGGGCTGTTTTGCCAGACTGGCTGATACCATTCACCTGATACGACTTCTCGTCCAGAAAATAGCGTCTCTCTATATACTGAGGTGTATGCAGGTCTTGTTTGTAAAACTCTTCTAATAGTATTTCCATTTTGGCTCCTTTGTGTTGTGTTACTGTTTGGATGAAATCTTTTTTACCGATAATTCATCAATAACATGCACTGCGACACAGATCTGAAAAATAGTCATTCTGAACTTGA
>JAQIBF010000070.1 GCA_027859195.1 Helicobacteraceae bacterium | reverse complement strand
CGTAATAAAAATCTTTTGATGATCTGGAAAAACGTGACGTTCTTAAATATTATTAGATCTGAGCTCTAAATAAAGTAGATAACGTAGTCATAATGGTTAAATATAGTCTTATATCTCTTAATAGATATTTAATTTTATCGATCTGAAGAAAGTTCTACGCGCTGTATGTCCTTCTGCACACCATAAAAACAGTATAGGTATCTATTATTATTTAAATAAATAACAATAATGCAATTACGAAGCGACTGCGTAAGATGTTTCGCGTGTATAGATGATATTACTGTAAAGAGAGCAGTTCAAAATATAAAATAGAGAGGGAAAATCGGATGATTGGAATTTGCAGGTAGTTGACTGTTGTCTACATCTTAGAAATTATGTTACTAAAGTATGCACAGTAGACAAAAAAGTTGTAAAGATTAAATGTATATGTTTGAAAGTTTTGAAGCGTAGAGGAGAGAGGGATGAACCCCTCTATAGAAGAAAGTCGGGTAGTGAGTTACTCAGCTACTTCTACAACTACAGGAGTTGATTCCCAGATACCGTGTTTAGTACAGTAACCGTGAGCAACTAGGTTAAGTTTTTTACCCATTGGACGGATGTTGAATGTTACTTCAGCATGAGATTTTTCGTTACCAAGTGTACCTGGAACAAATGTTGTCATAGCAAGTTTAGTCTCTCCGTTGAAAAGAGTGATGCTTTCGATGTAGTGATCAAAATCATCCGGGTGAGTGTACTCTTGACCCATTTTAACGTTTACAGCAAGCATCTCGCCTTTTTTAGCATCACCTTCTACAGTAATAAATGGAGAGTGACGGTCGATAAGATCTTTCTTAGCTTCGCGCTCTACAGTGTCGATGTCTACGTATTTGTTAATCTTTGGCATGGTGATCCTTCGGTTTTTTGTTTGTGTGGGCATTCTACATCGAATATGTTTTAATAAAACATAAACAAGAGTAATAGTGTCTTATTTAAAAATATTCTCAGTTACAAATGAGAATGGTTCTTGAAAACCTCTTTCTTCTGTTTTAGGAAAGCTACCGGAACGTGCTCCAATATGAGAAGAAGAGTTGAAAACTATTGTACAATTTTGTACTTTAATATGCGGAGCTTGTGCCTATGATCAAACGTGTACCATTCGCTAAACAGACATCAGGTAAAAAAGATGCCGTCTTTCTTGCCATCTATGTCGAAGCGATCTCACCGTGGAAATATTTCAAAGATGAGATATTGAAGATCCAGTGTCCTGCGGTCATCATGATCGACCGATGGGACGGGCGCATGGGTTTTCCGGGAGGTACGCTCAATGAGGGTGAATCTATGATAGACGCACTTGTGCGAGAGATCAAAGAAGAGATCGGTATCACCGTAAAACCTGAAAAAGTCCATCCGATCGCTTCGCATGAGGGGAAGATCACCACCCACTTTTATGGGCTCAAGGTCCTGGAGATCGAATTTTTGCATATCTACTATCATATTCTCAACAACTTCTCGCGTTCGATCCTGCTGCATGCGTATGAAGAGGATGACCCGTCGCACTTTATGTCGGAGATAACGGGTATCAAGATCGTACCGCTCGTCCAACATGCGGGCAAGGGGATCAACCATTTTGTCGGCAACCATTTCGCCGGTTCATCGCGAGAAGACCTTCTTGTCCTCATGGACGAGGTCCTTAGTATGGACATCAAACCATATAACTGAACTCATTGCTGTTTTTCTTGTTGATACTTGGTAACGTTTAAAAAGCAGGTTGACGAACTGTCTTACAAATAAGAGGCTTGTCCCTTCGGCGGCATGCGTCAGGGGTTTCTCTTTCATCAACTCTTTGAGCTTCGCTTGACTGTCTTTTAAAATCTTATGCATGGCCTCTGCCAAGCAGGTTAAGTTTTTATTACTCTCATGCATGACCTCTTTAAATGCTTCTAGCTGCTGCCCGTTAACCTATAAAACTGGAAGAGACGATCTTGCCGTTACGTTCGTAATTTTTTTAGTAATTTAGAGACTTTAGAGACAGGTATATAGCCTAAAAGGCACTTTTAACCGACAAAGCGTTAAAATCGCGGGATTAATACATTACATTATTAGGATAATACCAATGATCCAACCTCTTTTGATTGAAATCGGTGTTGAAGAGCTTCCGGCTGTTCCACTTCTGAAAGAACTAAAAAATATTGAGAAAAAATGGGCGGCTGTTTTAGAAGAGAATGCGCTTATGGCAGAATTCGAGTTTTACTACACACCACGTCGACTGGTACTGTGGCACAGTGAGTTCAAGATGCGTCAAGACGACAGTGAAGAGGAGTTCTTTGGTGCTCCGATCGCTATCGCCTATAAAGACGGTGTGCCAACGAAAGCGGCAGAAGGTTTCGCCCGCAAATGCGGTGTGCCACTTAAAGAGATCTCAAAAGCAGAGAAGGGCGGTAAAGAGGTTCTCTATTATAAAAAGAGCGTTGCAGGGCAAGAGAGTGCTGCGAAGCTTCCGGAGATGATCGAGAAGTGGATAAAGTCACTAAGCTTTGGCAAGTCGATGCGTTGGGGCTCTAACAGTGAGAGCTTTATCCGTCCGATCCGTTGGGTCAATGTACTGTTGGCTGAGAACCTTGTTCCGATGTCGCTGTTTGGTGTCCCGTCAGCCGCAACAACGTGTGTACACCGTATGGACAGTTTTGATGCACAGAATATTAGCGGAAACAAAGAGTACTTTGACAAACTCAAAGCGGGCGCAGTGACCCTTTTTCAAGACGAACGCCGTGCTTCGATCCTCGCAGAGTTTAAAACAATCGAAGCGCAAAATGGTCTCAACATTGAGATCGATGAAGAACTGCTTGCAGAAGTCGTGGCGATCACAGAACACCCGACACCGCTTCTCGGCACGTTTGATGTCAAGTTTTTACGCCTGCCGCCAGAAGTGATTATCACGTCGATGAAAGAGCATCAGCGCTATTTCCCTGTGTTTAAAGATGGCATCCTGATCAACAAGTTCGTTGTCGTGAGCAATGCGTTGACAGATGATTTCACCAAAGTGATCGAAGGTAATGAACGTGTTCTTCGTCCCCGACTTGCGGATGGGCTATTCTTTTACGACAATGACCTGCGTAAAGGCTTGAATACGGACGGTCTTGACAAAGTCGTCTTTATGAACGGTCTGGGGACATTAGCCGAGAAGGTTGAACGTGAACATGACATTGCAGATTACCTGTTTGATCTTTACAGCGATGCCGTCTGTGCCGAAAACGGTAAACATGTTGAGGCCAACCAGACACTGCTTCACCGCGCGGTTGCCTTGGCGAAAGCGGACTTGACAAGCGAGATGGTCTATGAGTTCACAGAGCTCCAAGGTCTTATGGGACATTACTATGCGAATGCCCTTGGTGAAGATTATGAGGTTGCACTTGCGATCAAAGAGCAGTACCTTCCGGATGGTGAAGAGTCTGATGTTCCATCAACAAAACTGAGTGCCATCGTTGCGATGTCTATCAAGCTAGACACGCTGCTTGGCCTTTTCAGTATCAACCAGATCCCGACAGGCTCTCGTGACCCGTTTGCCCTCCGTCGTGCGGTTAACGGTCTGATCCGTATTACCAAAGAGCATGACCTTTCGTTTGATATTACTGCGGTACTTCAGAGCCTCAGCAAAAAGTATGCAGCGATAGACTTTGAAAAGCTCGAAGCCTTCTTCCTTGAGCGTGTCAACCAGTTCTACAACGTCAATCCATCAATCGTCAAAGCGGTGCTTTCAACGGGTGAACGTGAATTGCGTACGATCGATGCAAAGATCGAAGCGGTAGCAACGATCTCAGAAAGTGCTGAGTTTGCAACAGTCTTCTCGACCTTTAAGCGAGTTGCCAACATCACTAAAGATGTTGACCTTGACAACCTTCCGGGTATTGACGGAGCCTTGTTCGAAGGCGAGGCGGAAAGTGCTCTGTTCGATGCTTTTACTGCCGTCAATGAAAAAGAGTATGCTGGCTATACGGAACAGTTGGATGCCCTTTTCAGCCTTAAGCCGCAGCTCGATATCTTCTTTGAAAATGTCATGGTCAATGCAGATGATGAAGCGGTTAAAAATAACCGTAAAGCGCTCGTAGGTACGATATACAAAGCGATTCTGGATATTGCGGATATTAAAGAGATCACTCTTTAACGGCTGGTTGTAGACCATGCCCATATATGATACAGCGATCATCGGTGCCGGTATCAACGGCTGCAGCTGTGCCTACTTTCTTTCCCAGGCGCAGCAAAATGTCATACTGATCGACCAAGACGGCATCGCTGCCGGCGGTTCCGGTGCAGCAGGGGCTTTTATCTCTCCCAAGTTTACCAAAGGCGGACGCCTTAAAGAGCTATTGGAAGAGGCCTATCTCTTTTCACTCGACTTCTACTGCAGACACTTTCCTGAACATATTCAAAAAGCCAAACTCTTGCAGATCGCCAATTCAGATGAGAATGCGGTCCGTCTAAATGCTTTTAAAGAGACAACGACACTCTCTTTTTCAGAGGAGAGCAGTGAAGTCAACCCCATTTTGACCCCATATGCCAAAGCGTCTGCCTCTCTGGTGTTGGAAGAGGGCGGTGTTGTGGATGCTCAAGCGATGTGCGAGGCTCTGGCTGAAGGGATCCCCTTTAGCAAAAAGAAGGTCGCATCGCTGCATTATGTTGACGGTGTGTGGCAGATCGGAGATATCAGAGCGAAACGGATAGTTTTGGCAACAGGTTCGTATGACCTGGTTGCAGAGATGCCGTACTTGCAGCTGCGTCGTGTCTGGGGACATCGTATTGATATAAAGACAACGACTAAAGTGCCCTACAGTATTCACCACCATCTCTCCATCTCACCCTCGTCAGACGAAGGAACATTAGCCATAGGAGCGACACATAACCTCCATTACAATCCGTTTGGCGATGAACCATATGACCTTGAGAGTGGAAGAGAAGAGCTGCTTGAGAAGGCACTCAAGAGTGTCAAGTTAGAGAATGTTGAAGTGCTCAAAGACTATGTCGGTCTGCGCTCAGGAAGCAACGATTACCTGCCCATTGTCGGTCAAATCGTCGATGCGGACAAAACGATGGACGGGAACTTTGACAGCGCTGCATTAAAGAAGATGTCCGACAAGAGCTTTACCTGTTTTCCGGAGCTCTATATGATCAATGGCACCGGAGGCTACGGCTTTGTCCTGGCACCCTACCTCGCAAAGCAGTTGAGTGCATACATTACTGACAAAACAGCGCTGGACCCAGAGCTGATCCCCAGCCGTTTTTTTAGACGCTGGGCGAAGAAACAGGGTTAAGATGGTTACGGCGCTTGTTCTTCTTGGTCTTATGCTGCTCTTTGTCATTCCTGTTGTACTTGTCTACCTGCTGCAGCACAAGATCATCTTTGCCCCGCAGTATTACAACAGACGGCGTCTGTTTGCTGAGTATCCTGACCTTTACCGGCCGCTTGAACTACAGGTCGAAAAAGGTCTCTTTCTCGAAGGTGTGGTGTATGAACCCCAAGAGAAAGCTGTCCGGACAATGCTCTATTTCGGCGGACGGGAGCAGGACAGTGTTACGCTGATCGCCAAGTTCTCGCTGCATTATCCAACGATACGTATTATTGCTTTTAATTACCGAGGGTATGGGACGAGCGGCGGTGTGCCGAGCGAAGAGGCCTTTCACGGAGATGCGCTGAAGATATTTGACTACGTTTCAGAACATTATGAGAGACCGGTTCTCCTTGGTTACAGCCTTGGCTCAAACGTAGCCGTTCACGTCGCAGTAAGACGCAGACCAAAAGAGCTCATCTTGGTCGCTGCCTTTGAATCGGTTCAGGCACTCTCAAAAGTGAAGTTGCGACCGGTTCCCCGTCTCTTTATAAAGCACCGTTTCGAGACAATCAATGAGATCGACAAAGTCACTGTTCCCTTTTCGATGTATGTGACAAGCGATGACGGCTTTGTCCCTATCATACAGCCGCGAAAACTTAAGGCTAAAGCAAATGAGACGATGCTAGTTGACTATAAAGAGTTTGAAGGTTATAATCACGCACAATTACTCTTTAGTGATGAAGTGTGCGAAAATATCGAAAAGGTGTTGGCAAAGTGAAAGAAGCAATTATCCTACTCAACATGGGCGGGCCTAACAACCTCCAGGAAGTTGAGATGTTTTTAAAAAATATGTTCAGTGATCCCAATATCCTGACCATGAAA
Organism: Helicobacteraceae bacterium; assembly: GCA_027859195.1. Lineage (GTDB taxonomy): Bacteria > Campylobacterota > Campylobacteria > Campylobacterales > Sulfurimonadaceae > Sulfonitrofixus. The sequence continues at coordinate 6,643 of JAQIBF010000070.1, read as the reverse complement.
AGCAATCTTGTACGTAAGTTCGTCGGCGGGATGATCACCTTTACACGTGCCGAGTCATCACAAGAGATCTATCGTCAACTTGGCGGAAAGTCACCTATCGTCGGACACACTATAAACCTTATCAAAGCGCTGGAAAAGAAGCTTGGTGATGAGAATGTCATGGTCGATTTTGTCATGCGCTACACGCCCCCTTTCGCTCCGGAGGTCATTGAACGTCTGAAAGCAGCAAATGTGGAGAAGGTCTATCTTATTCCTCTTTATCCACAGTTCTCTACGACGACCACTAAATCTTCTCTTGAGGACTTTGAAGAGGCCTTCCGCGACAGCGGTATGGATGCGATCTTGGTCGAGGTCAAACACTATTACGAGAACAACACCTATAACGAAGCGGTGATCGAACGCATCAGAGAGAAGATGGGGGAGAGTGACTATAACGATTTCGACATCATCTTCTCAGCCCATGGTCTGCCGCAGAAGATCGTTGATGCAGGGGATCCCTACCAGCGTCATGTTGAACGTCATGTCGAACTGCTAAAGAGAAAGTTGCAAGAGCACAAGATGCCTTTTCATCAGGTGCATCTGGCCTATCAGTCCAAAGTCGGACCGCTTAAATGGTTGGAACCGTCGTTGGAGACCGCTCTGCAGAAAGTGCGCAACCGCGGTGTCATCATCTACCCGATCGCCTTTACCATTGACAACTCTGAGACTGATTTTGAGTTGGAGATAGAGTACAGAGAGATCGCCGAAGAGCTGGGCTTTAATGAGTACAGAGTCTGCCGCTGTGTCAATGACAGCGACAAGTTTGTCGATGCCTTGATCGAGATCTACACAAAGATGAAGTAGTAGTATTTATTGCTGCTAGTCTATTATTTCATCAACGTGTTGAAGTGCTGTTTCTTCTGCTCTGCTAAAATAGGACAAAAAGATTAAAAATGACTGTAGTAATTTTTGACATGGACGGAACGCTTATCGACTCCCAGCACGACATTACAGCCTCTATCAACCATGTACGAGCTTTGAATCATGCTTTGGAACCTTTAGAGAGTGGGTTTGTCGTTGAGGCGATCAACCGTGACCAGCGTAACCTCCCTAAGATCTTTTACAATACCGAAACGTATGAAAACCGTGACCGGATCATCTTTGAAGCGCATTATCATAAGCAGTGTACCGAGTCCGCTATCGTCTATGACGGGGTGAAGGAACTGATTGTCTCTCTGCATGAGCGCGGCATCAAGATGGGTGTGGCAACCAACGCACCCAGCCAGTTCGCCAACCGTATGCTTGACCATGTCGGCATTGCCAAATATTTTGAACGTATTGTCGGGGCGGACATGGTTGCACTGCCGAAACCTGACCCTGAGATGCTGCAGATCACACTGGAACATATACTCTTTGATGCGAAAGCGGACAGAGCCTTTATGGTGGGTGACAACTCCAAAGACATGGAAGCGGGCTTTCGTGCCGGTGTCACCTCTGTTTTTGCGACATGGGGTTTCAGTCCGCAAGGTCATGGAGATCATGTCATCAGCCATCCCAGCGAGTTGCTTGAACTGATCTAGGCGATGAAAACACTCCTGCTTTTACTCCTTGCCTCGCAGCTTTTTGCTGCACAGATGCTTGAGCGGACGCAGATGCTCATGGGCACCTATGTCACTGTCTCGCTGCCGCAAGAGAAGAGCGAAGCAGTGCAGCAGAGTTTTGAGATCATCAAAGCGGTAGAAGCTGCGCTCTCGAGTTACGACCCCAAAGCCGACATTTACCGTCTGAACCATGAACGTTCTGCATCTCTCTCTCCCTATACCTATGAGGCACTCCTTCTTTCTCAACGCTATTACCGAGAAAGCGATGGCTACTTTGACATTGCCGTCGGCTCGATTACTAAAGAGCTCTACGGTTTCGGCGAGAGCGAACGTGTTGCGAAAGAGAGCGAATTAGAGAGGGCAAAGGTCGATTTTAATGGGCTGCATTTTGAGAAGAGAAAAGCATGGCTGGATGAAGGGACTATTATCGACCTTGGCGGTATGGGAAAGGGATTTGCTGTCGACAAGGTCGCAGAGTTCTTAAGAGAGCAGAAGATCACAGAAGGCGAGATCGCCTTGAGCGGTGACATCCGCTGTTTAGCTCTCTGTGAGATGGGGATCCAAAACCCTTTCGGCGAAGGAACGGCCGCAGCGTTCAGCACAAGAGCGGCCAATACTGCTATCTCGACAAGCGGAAACTACCGCCGCTACATTGAGAAGAAAACAGATAACCATCTCATTGATCCAAAACGTAAGCGTCCGGAGCAACTGTTCGCTTCTGTCACGCTCATCTCTCATGGTTTCAACAGTGACATCGATGCCTATGCAACGGCCGCTTCCGTGATGCCTTTGGCGAAGGCTATCGCTTTTTTAGAGAAGCGTGGTGTCGGATACATCTTGATCACGAATGGCGGAGAGCGGTATGTCAGTAAAAATATGGGGACGTTTACAGCGGACTTTAGGTTTACTGAATAAGTAGAGCAATTTATCATCTATGCTACAATTAAGACGTTTTTAATTTAAAAGAAGGAGTTTCTATGAAACTTTTAATCGTACTGATGACACTGGTTTCGCTCGCTTTTGGCGGCAACTTTACACTCCAAAGTGAGACGTTGCAGGGGCAGTTGACCAAGGCACAGGAGTTTGGCGGCTTCGGCTGCAGCGGGCAGAATATCTCGCCTGAACTGCACTGGAGCAACGCACCTGAAGGTACGAAAAGCTTTGCCGTCACCGTCTACGATCCCGACGCACCGACCGGCAGCGGCTGGTGGCACTGGATGATCGTGAACATTCCGGCCGAGGTAAACGCTATCGCGGCGAACGCTTCGGCTGAGCATAAACTGCCGAAGGGGGCTGTCGAGACGATGACCGACTACGGTTTCAGCGGTTTCGGCGGTGCCTGCCCGCCTAAAGGCCACGGCATGCACGCCTACATCTTTACGGTCTATGCTCTAAACACGGATAAACTCGACCTTAACGAAAAGAGCGACAGCGCACAGGTCGGCTATAACATCAATGCCCATACGATCCAAAAATCGACAATAGTCTCGTATTATCAAAGAGACTAAGCATCGCCTCTTTTCCGCTCTGGAGTACAACGTTTGAGTTGAGAAATAGTTACGCCAGGAGGGTAAACTGTTTTTCTCAAAAGTAGTGAGTTGTTACCTCAATTTCAGCTTACCTATAGATGTTTTGATTGAGAGTGTTTTTGTCCTTTACCAATCCAACGTATCTACTGCTTTTCAGCCTTAATCTTCTTCTCAAGCTTAGCTTTTTTTATCTCTTCTGTCATGAATGCACGAACAACAGCCGATACATTAGTGCCTCTTTCCTCGCATAGTTTTTGGAACGCTTGGTAAGTATCTGGCTTGACGTTAAGATTGATTTTTTTCATGTTATCTCTTTTTTTAAATATTTACCTAATTATATATAGCCTACCTTAAACAGTATCATCGCATCACCTCTTTCACATCTTCTTAGATGCGCATGAATGCCAATAAAACTGCTCATCAGTGATGACCAACACGAAAAGACGTTTTCTAATCTCGCTATTTTTGAATGGGCAATTTTAAGGTCTGGTGATCATCTAAGAAGTTGGTTATAAACAGGCAGAAGTCGCAAGGTGCTGTCTCTAAGGTTTGTAGAGGTGTAAAGTAGTGGGTTGTCACCTCGTATATAGAAAATTTCAAAATTTCAAATATAACGATTTAACTGAGCAATCAAAAAAATCCGTCTTCGGATCTTTGAAGCGAATGCTCCGTATTGTAATCCTCTAGCCACAATCTTCTAGATTATCCTTTTTTGACTAATAACCCGCCGAGTACGATCAGTCCGATTCCGCAAAAGGTCCAAAAATCTGGGAATGCATCACCCAGCATATAGCCAAACCCGATAGCAAAGGGAATGTTGGTATAGCTTACGATACCGATAATTCCGGCTTGGGAGAGGCTGTAGGCTTTGGTCAGAAGCCACTGAGAGAGCGTTGCAATGATGCCGATCAGCAGGATCAGCCCCCAGGTCTTAAAGGTGGAAGGCATTACAAACTCTGCGAAAAGAAAAGCGATCGATTCGGGCGGGTTTACATAAGGCGCTATAAAAAAGAGCAGTAGCGGAAGGAGCGCACCAGTTATCGTAAACGACAGAACAATTGTGCGCGCGTCGTAGATGTGTTTGATCTTTTTGATCGTCGTATAGGCAGCTGCAGCGAGAAACCCGCCCAAAACGCCTAGAAAATATTCATAGCCGAGTGTCACTCCGACAGGTTTAGTAATTAAAAGAAGTCCTCCGAAACCTATAAAAAGGGCTATGATCGCTCTTCCTGAGAGGCGCTCTTTAAGCAGAAAAAATGCCAAGATAGAGACAAAGAGGGGTGATGTTTCGTTGAGCGTGATTGCCATGCCGAGAGGGATGGTCGCTATGGTATAGAAAAAGAGTATCATCGCGCTGAAGCCAAGCATTCCACGCAAGAAAAGCATGAAAGGTTCTCCTCCTGCAAGTTTTGTGGGTGTGTGCTTGAGCATCACAAGCAAGAAAAGCATGCCTACAATACTTCTGAAAAAGACAATTTCCAAGGCCGACAGCTCGTCTGTAAGTGTTTTGGTAAGGGCCCCGTTAAATGCTGCTACTAGTGCGCTCAACAACATAAACATAGCGCCTTTGTCGATTCTACTTAACATGTTCCACCTATCCTGTAAAATGATATTTTTCGAGATTGTAGCAGGGCGAACTTAACCCCTACTTTCGTCTAAGAGTGCTGATTGGAAGAGCTCTCAAGGCTCTCTTGTTTATTGTGAAAGCAGGTGGGTCAGTGCTTATTGAATGTTTAGGCAGGTTGTGTACTTGTATACGGTTCTACAGGTTCCATGTGTATAGCTAAGAGTCATCCATTACACATATAAAAAGAGATAGTTTGCACTTTATGAAGTAAAAATAAAGTCCCTAGACTTGTACAAGTGCAAATGTAGTGGGTTGATCCAAGATAGAAAACTGATTCCGGAAGATCAACAGCTCTCTGTTTCTTTTAAAAAGCAGTGTTATATAGGTTTTTATATATGCGATTCCGCTGTAAAAAGGCTAAAAGAGGAGATCTGATCCCGGGGATGGATCTATAATCCCGTGTCTGTAAGCGGCCCATTTGAAAGAGCAATTGACAGTAGCGTACTATTTACAGTGAATCTCATACATATGTCCGCGATCGTCCAGAATGATTCTTTTTATCTGACTTGAATTCGGGGTTCTTTTTCCGGCAGATTCGATCAGTCGTTGCGTATCGTCGGCGGAAATATCGCCGGGTTCTATGGGTGTACGTTTCAACTCTTCTGTACACTCTATCCACTCGATACTCTTTTGTTCGCTAGACGCTATATCCTGAACAACTTGCCCGAATGTTTGTCCGTTCAGAATACGTATTGATTTCCCATTCTGAGGCGTTGAGACCAGCGAGGCCGGGTTATAGAAATACGCTAATGCAACTATTGCAAGTATAAATACGATACCAAACGCATAAAACACGATACGTTGAACTGACTTACTCATTTTTTCACCTCTTTGATTATGCCAACTTTGTAATATCTACATACTATAGCCACTTACCTAAAATAATCATAAGAGCTAACATCAACGTTACATTTTTTTGACTATTTTAGAGGACTAAGAATGCTTAGTTCGTTACAGCTCTCCCGAGATGGAATGTATAGAAAAATATAATGAGCAAATAAATCTCTAAAATAGACTGTAGAAACAAGCAATTGACAACCTCCCAACAAACACAACACAATATCAAGGTCTGAATTCCACCTCCGGAGAAGTGGGAACGAGAAAATACGGCTGATTATCTTTCGTTCCAACATTTTCCGTCGGAATACATATGCCGATTTCAATAGTTCATGACAATCCGCGATACATAAAATAGCTATTTTAAACCGCAGGGCCTCTTTCCTCGCATAGTTTTTGGAACGCTTTGTAAGTATCTGGCTTGACGTTAAGATTGATTTTTTCATGAAGATTAAAGTTATAATTGCTCCCCTATGCGGACCTAAACAAGCTATACTGTCTATATGCGTTCGTGGTGAAATTGGTAGACACGCTAGATTCAGGGTCTAGTGGCTTATGGCTGTGGAGGTTCAAGTCCTCTCGGACGCACCATCTTTCTTTCAAAAAATTTTCAAAACTTATTATAGATCTTCTCTTTTGTTCTCCCCAAACGATTTACAATGTATGCATTCACACGTAAAACGCGGGAACGAGAAACGGTCTTTATTTTACCGTTTCCAAACCTTTATCAATCCAACCCCAATTAATCCCGCCGTCTAACTCATAGACATTTTTATAGTTGAGCTTTAAGCCCATTATCTCACCAATTGTTTTTGTTCTGTTCGCATGGGCACACACTAAGATAAAAGGCTGTTCCTTGTCCGTTACCACCTTTGTAAATGCTTCCAAGAACGTATCAAGGTCATATTGTCCTGTCTCGTCAAAAAACGTGATCTTATGGCTCTCTTCAATGACACCGTACTGTTCCCACTCGTCAGCTCTTCGTATGTCGATGACGGCAAAGCCTTCCTCTTTTTTTTGTTGAAACTCTTTCGTTGAAAGAGACTTAAATGGCCCAAAATTTAACATTC
>JAQIBF010000030.1 GCA_027859195.1 Helicobacteraceae bacterium | reverse complement strand
GAGCTACAGCGTTTTGCCATGCACCGCTTAAACCATCCCACCAGATATTGTCAAGGTCTTTATTGTACTCTTTGAATTGCCAAACATCATGACGAGGCTTAATCCCTTCTACAGGTGTTAAAGTACCAACCTTACCGTCATTTGTCATATCATATCTTGGAGCACCGACACCCATAATCCCTAGTTTATGATCAAACCCAGGAATATTTACAGAATCTTTAAGTTTCCAACGACCGGCATGGTGTGAACACGCAAGTACACCAGGACGAGTAGCCTCTGTAGGAACAGCCATGGCTACGAAATAGCCACTGTCAAGTCCAGAAACTGTATCCGTAATGTTTACGCGAATTGGATCACCACGCTTAATTCCAAGTTTTTCTGCATCTTTGGTATATATCCAAACCGGATTATGGTTTTGAGATATTTCCATAAGGTGTTTAGAGTTCACTGAACGCGTATGAATGTTGTACGGTAATCTAAATATTGTGTTTAACGCAAATTCGTTATCGCCCTTCATCATAGTATGGTGTACCTGAGTAACGATATGCTCCATTTTCTTTAATTCACCCTCATTTCTAGGATAAATAGGAATCGCATATTCTGGCCATTTCCACTCTGCAAACCACTCGGAGAAGAACTCAAGCTTTTTACTTAGTGTGTGGAAACCACCATGCAGTTTACCGTTGATCTCGATACCAATAGATACTTTGCGCTCATCTTCTTCAACCCATAATGTGCCGAACTTATCTTGTGTAACCTCATGCTTTGGAATCTTTTTACCCTCTGCAAAGTAATGTGAACCATCAAATTCAAGCTCTTCTTCTTGAGGCTTATAAACATTTGTTTTTTCAGTCCAAGCACCATGATCACGCATATAACTGTAAACAGGGAACTCTTCATCTGTATACATTCTTTTTGCTGTCTCTGTAAGTCTCGGAAGAAGGCTTAATGCCGCATCAAAATATTCAGGTACTGTAACGGCACGAGATGGATCTTTTTTAGATGCCCAGTATTTACGGATCCCTAAAGAGCCGTCCGGATCAACGTGATGAACCATAATATTTGCCCAAAACTCTGTCTCTTCCCAGATCTCACCCAAACCGTACTTCATATGTGCTTCAAGTGTAGCACGAGCAGGATTTTTAGCTTTCCAGCCCATTTTTTCTGCTGCAACTCTTATAACTGCTTGACGGAACTCAATACGTTGTTCCGGTTTAGACGGCGTTGATTGCTGATCATTTCTTTCACCTGCAAGACCTACTGGTAAAATATAATCACAGTACCAGTTTGTCTCAGACCAAGTTGGAGAAAGATTAAATGATAATTCGATCTTTGACTCATCTTTAAGAGCTTCTATCCATCTGAAACCATCTGGATTAATCCAAACAGGGTTATACATACGAGGCATCCAAACTGCAAGTTTAGTAGGAACTTTCAGCCCCTTTTTGGTCCATTTTTCTTGCCACTCAGTATCCATAAGAAGGTGAGGCAATATATGACTCATCTCATACGTTGAAAGTGGATATTCAGGTGGCCATGCAAGCTCATTCCAAACATCGACTTTACCAGGTCTCTCACCTGCTACTGTAGATTTATCACCTTTGCCGGCAACTGAGATCTCATGCCAGTGGTGCCATGAAGTACCACCGATATCGCCACGAAGTGCTCCACGAAGTGCTAATGTTAAGAAACCAGCACGTGTGTTCATCCAGCCACCGCGGTGACCGATAGGACCTGCACGCCATAGATAGGTAGCTATTTTAGCACCCGCGTCGATATACATTTCCCATAAAGCTTCTAGCTTATCTTCCATGCCTTCAAGCTTACACTCTTTCATAACATACTCTAGTGTGTATGGAGCATAAAGTTCTTTCGCTAATTCAATGAAATCTTCGTAGGTGTCACCTTCAGGCATTTTAGAGATATATCCGTAGCCTACCATCTTTTGAAGATAATCTTTGTTATCCATAAGACGGTCCCAGTTTACCCACTCTTTTACAAATTCATGCGCAACATAATCATCACCATTTTTATCTTTTTCATTTAAAACACGATTTGCAAGATAAAGATAAAGTGCTGCTTCTGTACCTGGCCATGCAGGAATCCAAAGGTCAGCCATGCCGGCAGAGTTTGACATACGAGGGTCAATTACAACCATCTTTGCACCATTCTTACGTGCATCAGCGATCAAGCCTGCTGATTGTTGGAAGTAGTGACCAGCATCTGCAGCATGAGACGACTGTAAGAAAATCAGATCGGCATTAGCCCAATCCGGAGAGTTTCTATCATCATTCGCCCATTGGATACTACCCTGACGAGCACCTGCTGAACAGATGTTTGTATGAGAGTTAAATCCATCAATGCCCATAGAGTGCGGTACACGGTGACCGAAACCATTCTCATTTGGACGACCAACATGGTACATGATCTGTTTTTTAGAGATCTCATCGCCGACTTTTAGCGTGTCGTGCATCTTTTTACCGATAGCACCCATAGCTTCGTCCCAAGTCGTACGAACCCATTTACCTTCACCACGTTTAGAACCTGGTGCGCGTTTTAGTGGAAATGGAATACGATCCGGATCGTACATTTGTGAAGTTACAGCATACCCTTTTGCACAGTTACGGCCACGAGAACCAGTGTGAAGAGGATTACCCATATACTTTCTAACAGTCATTGTGTCTTTGTTAACCCATGCAGTTAAACCACAGCCGGCTTCACAGTTTGAACAAACTGTAGGAACAAGCATAAAATTATTTACTTGAATTCCATCCGGATTTTCAGCAGACTGTACACCGTGACGCCCAATACCACCACGTTTCCAGTCTGTACCATCAAGTTCGTCAAAATTATCCCAATCTTTTTGATCTGGATAAAAAGAGAGAGAACTTGGTGTGTCTGTAAATTTCGACTCTGACACAGATTCTGCTACAGCATCTGTGGTAAATACACCTCTAGCTATAGCTACACCAGCAACGCTAAATGCAGCGCCTTTTATAAATGTTCTTCTACTTTCTAAATACATTAAAATCCTCTCTTAACTCATACTTAATAGTTGTGGAATGACAAGCCATACATGCTTGACTACCCACAGACCACAAACAGCAAAAACAGCTGCTAGTTTAAGAATGTTCTGGTTTTTGTTAACAATACTAAGTGTAACAAGTACAAATGGTACGATAAATGCTGTAACTTGGCCTATCCAGAACATTGTCTGATACTCGCCGCCGTTTGTAACATACTGTAGTACAGCTGCAACTTCTTCTGCTTTCATTGGACCGAAAACAAGTTCTGCCATGTAAAGAACAAATGCCGACAGTGCCGAGAATGCCAAGATGATGCCCATGTCACGTTTGGCTGCATCAGAAAGTTTGTTCATAAACGTATCCATAATAAGGATAGTCGCAGAACCGGATAGGGTTGCTGCTAAGATCATCTGTGCAGATTCTGTTGGCATCTGCCAAAGTTCACGTGCTGTTGCCTGCGCCATAAGAGCTGCAGTGTACAGTGTTACCGGAATTGCAAGAACTGTTGTCCAAAGAAGTACTTTGTCAAACAGTGCATTATCTTTTTTGATGAAGCTTGCATACAGTAGTAAAAACAGTAGACCTACGAATAGTGTCGCCATCCACGCACCTACAGTAATTGCAGATGTAAAGTGTGGGTGGAAAAAGATGTGCCAGAATCTAAACATCTGGTGTAGGTCAATGACGGTAAACAGTAAGAAGATGTGAATAAACACAACAGATACTACTGTTACAGGGAAGCGGTAAGACGCCGCTTCAGTCGGGTATTTTTTCAACAGGTAGAAAAGCATGAAGATCACACCTGTACCAATTGATTTTGCCCACATATTCATTGTAATGATCCAACCCCAAACGACACCCGGAAGGGCAACGTCAAGAGTAACGATGGCATGTGTTGCTGCTAGTGATTCATGTACCATTAGTGGTGCCCTCCAACTGGAAGATGTGTCAACTTATTGAACAGGGAATAACCCTCTGCTCTAAACGATGCAAGTGGGTTCAAAGTCACGTTACCGCCACCCACATAATAGTGGTGCGGGTTAGTCCCTTTTTCAGGTTTACGTACTTGGACGTTGCCGTTGTGCTGCATAATATACTTAGAGATATTAGACGTCGGATCTTCAATATCACCAAAGATATTTGCTTCAACCGGACAGGCAACAACACACGCAGGCATCATAGATGATGCAATACGGTGTGCACAGTAAGTACATTTATCTGCAGTCTGTGTCTCAGGATCGATATAGATCGCACCATATGGACAAGCCATAACACAACCCGCACAACCAATACAACGTTCTTTATCAATATTAACGATACCATTTTCGATGTAGTGGAGTGCACTAACCGGGCAGATACGTTCACACGGCGCATTTTCACAATGGTTACAGCGAAGTGGTGTAAATGTACGCTTTGTGTCAGGATACGTACCTACATCAACATATTTAACGCGAAGACGCCATGTAGACAGAGGAACTTCGTTCTCTACCTTACACGCGATCTCACATCCCTTACAACCCATACATAGGTGCAGGTCAACGAGGAAACCTAATTTCATCCATTCTCCTTGAGCAAGATATTAAAGTAATAGCAATCATTATGCCAACTAATGCACGTTAAAAGACATGCTTATAATTGGCATAATAGGGCTTTACACTATGTCGATATTACCCGAATAACATTTAACAATACTAAAGTGGTCGGCTAAAAGTGATAAAAATTTGATACAGTGTGAAAAAAAGGAATACTTATCTTTTACTATAAGTATAGAGAATAAATGTAATAAAATATTAAGAGTTTGTAACAAAGTAAAAAGCAGACCTCTTTATAGCGTCTTGAGTGGCCTTCGATCTCATAATGTCACATTGGTTCCATCAGTATATGTCTACATTCATGGGGTATTGTTGCCGTCATTAAGAAGCTGCGTGTATTAATGAATGAAACGTATAGTAAAGATATGATAAAGATTAAACAGATGTCCAGTGAAGAAGTCCCCAATTAAATAGGTTGACAGATAACTCTTCGTCAAGAACTCTGAACTGGGTATTCAGAGTTCTAAATTAACTTACTTGCCCATTCTTACACGAACCGACTGTTCGTGTGCTGTGAGGCCCTCGGTATTAGCGATCAATGCACATGCTTCACCGATCTCGTTAATAGCTGCTTTAGAAAAAGCGATGATCGAAGACTTTTTCATAAAGTTCTCAACACCTAAAGGGGAATAAAACTTGGCTGTTCCGCCTGTAGGAAGAGTATGGTTAGGACCCGCCACATAATCACCTATCGCTTCGGGAGTATTATGACCTAAGAAGATCGCACCGGCATGCTTAATACTTGGCAATAGGTCAAATGGATTATTCGTTGCAACCTCTAAGTGTTCAGGCGCAATCTTATTCATCAGATCAATCGCTTCTTCCATATTGTTGGTAACAATGATAGCGCCACGCTCTTCGATCGATTTACGCGCGATCTTCTCACGAGGAAGTTTTTGCAGCCAGTTTTCAATCTCGACCTTGACTGCATCTGCAAAGGCTTGTGACGGCGTTATTAAAATCGAACTTGCCATCTCATCGTGTTCTGCTTGCGAGAGCAGATCGACTGCGATGTGATTTGCATTCGCACTGTCATCCGCAAGAACCCCTATCTCACTCGGTCCTGCGATCATATCGATATTGACCTCTCCAAAGACCATCTTTTTTGCCGTCGCCACAAAGATATTTCCAGGACCTGTAATAACATCGACTTTAGGGATGGTCTCAGTTCCATACGCCATAGCCGCGATCGCAGAAGCACCACCCACTTTGTAAACCTCACTCACCCCGCAAAGGTGACATGCCGCAAGCAGCAGTGCGTTTGGTTCATTGTCCGGTGTTGGTGTACAGACGATGATATTCTCTACCCCTGCGACCTGTGCCGGGATAACATTCATCAGCAGTGATGAGGGGTACGCCGCCTTACCGCCTGGGATATAAAGACCGGCACTGTCTACTGCCGTCACTTTTTGTCCAAGGATCGTACCATTGGCTTCCGTGTCAAACCATGATTTCGGCAGTTGCTTTTCATGGTAGGCTTTAATACGGTCATACGCCAAATGAAGAGCAGATTTCAAATCAGCATCCAACTCTTTATAGGCTTTTTCCATTGAAACAGTATCGATCTTAAGATCAGCATCACTCACCGGTGTCCAGTTGTCAAACTTGGCGATATGACTTTTCAGGGCACTGTTCTTGTCCGTTTTGATCTCATTGATAATACCGCCGACAATGCCGGAGACATGTTCAATGTCCATCTTGCCGCGTTCCAGTAGTCCGCTAAAAAGTTCGTTAAAGTCTGCGTCACTTGTCTTTGTAAAAATCATTTTATAGTCTCGATCGAGGTAGGTACTTACCTCTTTAAATTTAACGCAATTATAGCGAAAAACTGTTTGCCTCAAAATCCAATGTGACCATCCATACATACTGACGTCCCTAGTTTGATTATAATGACCTCATGAAAACACTATTTTTACTGCTTATTGCAACATGGATCATGGCCGCAGACATCGAGATAGAAGTTTTGGGCTCCGGCGGACCTGAGGTCGACGGACGGGCAAGTGCATCATACCTATTGTGGATCGACGGCAAAGCACGTCTTTTGATTGACGCAGGCAGCGGTTCGATGCTGCTGTTTGAGCAGAGCGGTGCAAAACTGGAAGATCTCGAAGCAATCGCACTGACGCATCTGCATATTGATCATGTTGTTGACCTGCCCTCTTATATAAAGGCGGGATATTTCAGTTCCAGAAAAAAGGTACTGCCGATTATAGGTCCTATTGGAAACCAATATTTTCCAGATACCAATACCTTTCTCCAGCTTCTTTTCGGCGAAAAAGGCGTTTACCGGTACATGTCCGATGTATTGACGCCCCAAAGTGACTCATTTGAGATTACAGCCGAGTCTATTGATGCTGCTAACATCAGCCATCATCATTTCAAAAGTTTTGAACTCAGCATCATCAACGTTAACCACGATATCATCCCTGCCCTTGGCTTTAGGATCGATGCCGATGGTAAAAGCATTGTCATCTCAGGCGACACAAGAAATCTCAATGGTCAGCTAGAAAAGCTAACGCAAGAAGCAGACATCTTCATCGCCCATCACGCCATACCTCAGATCCATGGAACCTATGCCAACACCCTGCACATGACACCAGCTGTCATTGCCGATATTGCACACAAATCCAACGTCAAAAAAGTCGTCTTATCACACCGAATGAAACGTACGATAGGAAACGAAGAGGAGAGTCTGAAACTCATACGTGAATCGTATAAAGGTGAGGTTGTTTTTGCCGAAGAGAGGATGAAGATAAAGTTGTAAAGTGTTAGACGGTAAGAAGCAGCCTTCGCGGCTACCTAATAAGAGACTAAAGCTCTTTATTCAGAACGTGCCTCTATTTTCAGTCGCTTTATATACTCTTTTTTAACAAGAGTCAGTGCTCGATAAAAGTTTACTGCATCAAGAGCACCCATAATAGGCTGAAATATAGGTTCACCTTTTTCATCTAAAAACCAGATCGCCGGTGTCCCGGGTCGCCATAGTTTTTTTGGCAAGTAGTCACCATCATCACTGTACGCAACAACTGAAATAAAATTACGGTTCAATTCATTAACGATTTTAGGATCGCTTAACGTCGTCTTTTCCAAAAGCACACAATACTTGCAAGTGTGTCGTGACGAAATAAATAATATTGGTTTGGTCTGCTTTGTCGCTTCAGCAACACCACTTTTGTAATCTTTCTCCCAGTTGATCGGTGAAGCAAACAGTGTTGACGCTAACATCAAAAAAGTTAAAACTATTTTATGCATTTTTTTTCCTTAGTATTACTATTAGGGGATTGTAGCATGTAATTGTAACCCTGTACACTATTTAGCAGTTTTCTTCAGGATCTCTTTCGCAATGGTCTCATAGTCTTTATCGCTTACATCAACAACAATGTCGGCAATTGCTCTGTACTGCGGTTCACGTTCATTGTAAAGCGCCTCCGCTTTATCAATATCTTGAAAGAGCGGTCGCTTTTTGAGCTTCTTTTGCGCATTCGGGTGGTCGATGATACGATGATAGATGGTCTGAAACGGAGCATCCAGCAGTACGATCGTACCAACCTCATGGACTTTAGGCACTTTGAAAAAACCGCCGCCGGTCGAGATCAACGTGTTGTCAACACTCTTGCGAAGCCATTTGGAAACACGCGCTTCGAGTTCACGAAAATAGGGCTCGCCCTCTTCTGCAAAGATCATTTTGATCTTGCGGTTTTCCATACTTTCAATGATGTCATCCGTGTCTATCGCCACCATACCGCTCTGACGAACGATCTCGCGCGCAACTGAACCTTTACCAACACCCATAAAACCGACTAATACTATATTGTTTTTCATGGGCGTAGTGTAGCAGATTCTCAACTATGAAAAGATAAAAGCACATGTACAGCGGGCCAACTGTTCATCTCCGCAACAACATGCATCTAGATCATCGGCAACTTCTTTTCAAATAATCATACAAAAAAATGGAAAAAGATGAAATATTGCAAATTGGTATAGATGAAAATAAAAGACTCTTTATTATTCCCAAAACAAAAAGCTTTCCATATATTTACAGAGAAACTATGGAAGTTCATTGGAACAGTGAAGGGAAATTCCTATACTCACCAAAACCAAGAGAATGGTCTTATATTGAATGGTATACACAAATATTAAAAGCAGTAAAAGAGCAGTCATGTATACTAACAATAACTGAAAACACTCAATTGGTCAATATCCCAGAAGAACTAAAAAATGAGATAATTAACTATCAAGCAAGTGCCTAACAAGGCAGTCGAGCCAATCAAAAACCCGAGGCGGATTTTTATTGCTCATTTTAAACGTTATCATTGAAATCAGTACGCAAAAAAAGGAAGTATTATTGGAATATACATTAATTATTGCATCATTTATAATTACAGTCATTGCATTATTTGGTGATACATGGAATCCAAATAACATTGGTTTAATTAAACTAAACTTTAAAGGTAAAACAGCATTAATATCATCTTTAATTGTGATATCAATTTCGATATATACTACATATATCAAACAACTTGAAAATAATAGTCTTAAGCTTAACGCACATCAATCAGTAGCAGTTCATGCTTGGGAAATTGAAATGCAGATTGAAAAAATTGAACAGATGGATTTAGATAAAAATAAATTGACATATATCAAACATAAGTTAGATTTACTATCTAAACAACTAGAAAGAATAATTCAAACAC
>JAQIBF010000160.1 GCA_027859195.1 Helicobacteraceae bacterium | reverse complement strand
CTCTTCTTCAATAGCCCAGTCGTTTCCGTTGACTTTATAACCAAACTGGAAACGCTCACCTGCTTTGAGAACTTTAGTGATGTAAAAATCACCGCTTTTTTTCTTCTTCATCGGTTCAGCTTCCCAACCATTCCATTCACCTGAAACGCTGACATCTTCTACATTCTGAAGCGGGAAAAATGTAAATGTTACCCAAACTTTTTGTCCATTTTTTTTGATCGTAAGCACACCTGTTCCTTCTGATAGTTATTAAGCTATTGTACACCAGATTCTACATAAGATTCATTACAAATTGGTTGCTATTTAATCACTCCTGTTGTTTTTGATATATTCATAGAACAAATATTCTAAAAACTTATAGAAGATTCGAGACCGTATTACGGCTAATCTTGGCTTCTTCTGTCTATATAAGGGGATGTTCGGTTCTAGTTTATAATAGTTGAAAGTCGTGTTGATATTTCCATTCAAAAAAAGATTTTCTTTGAATCTATTCGCTTTAAGTTGTACAAAAAAGTCACTTTTTTTCAAAAACACTATTCTCGTAATTGCTTAGAATGGCATTTTTTATTCGACAAGCACTTTTTATCCAAACGCTAATGGCCTTCTTTTAGAGAGTCTATATCTCTTTTTGCACTTTTATCATCTGCATTCGGCTCTCGTCGAACCACCCCTCTTTGATCACTGCAGGCGGAAGTACCTCTATATGGACGTTTCCAAGCTTGGAATGTTTTTTACCCTCATTGTAAAATTGAGCAAGGTCTTTGATGACAACAGCTTGTACTTTCAGAGCAAGTTTTTCAGCGACCATCTTTGCACCTGCTTCAAACTCTTGGATCTCCCCAGTTATAGAACGTGTGCCTTCAGGAAAAATGACCACTTTTTTTCCTCTCTTTTCCCGGACTTCTTTAAGCAATTTCACCCCGGAACGTTTATCTTCTCTGTCGATGGTAATATGCCCTACTGCCTCGACGACAAGCCCGACGGGCCAGACATCCATGATCCCTTTACGTCCCACAAAACGAATCTCCGGACCGACAAAGGACTCGAGCAAAAAGATATCGATCATGGATTGGTGGTTGGCGATTATAAGGTCAGTGTCCTCATCTAAATGCCCTTTTATGTCATAACTCAAACCGACGCCACGCAGAACATTCCGACTGATCCACATACGCCACTTGTCCGTTTTACTTTTATCATGTTTAAAGATGTCCACCATTGTGGAGCCGATAGCTATCACCAAATAGGCAATAAAGGTACGAAAACGAAATATTATGATATCCAGCATGACTCTACTTATATATATTTGTAGTATATTTTACAAAAAATTGATTTTCTTTCCCTTGTAATCTACAAGTAACCCTTTTGTAATAGAATATTACAGCTATTTATTAGTGATACATCTGTATACTAAAAACATTTTCAAACCATATATAAGGTCTATTACAATGCAGAATCATTCAAAAACTTCCAGTCGTGGCGCTTTTACCTTAATGGAGCTTATGATCGTTATTATCATTCTTGGTCTTTTGGCTTCGCTGGTCCTTCCAAACCTTATGGGATCGGCTGATAAAGCAAAACGTGATCTTGTCTGTATCCAGATGAAAGGGGTAAGTGAGACACTCGATCGTTTTAAATTGGACAACGGTGTTTATCCAACGACAGAAGAGGGTCTTCAGGCCCTGATCACAAATCCTAGTGAAGAGAATTATCCGGATTACGATATGCATGCGTATATCGCCAAGAAAAACTTACCTAAAGACTCATGGAAAAATGCGTTTATCTACATCAACACAGGTAATGAGATCGACCTTATCTCTTTAGGTGCTGACCGCAAAGAGGGTGGCGAAGAGGATGCTGCTGACATCCATTTTAGTGAGTGTAAGTATTAACTGTTAAATAATGCAAAAAAAGGCCTTTACCCTCATCGAACTGCTGCTCGTTGTGGTGATAATCGGAGTTATTTACGGTTTAGTTATCAACTCTATGCAGAAGATCAATGACAAAGAGGCCCACCTCAGTTTTGAATCACTTCCCTCTTTTTTAGAGTCGATGCATAATCAAAACAACGTTGCTTTTGTCTGTATTGACAACTGCAGAGAGTGCGCGGTCTATGTTGATAACGTCAAAGTCCAAGAGGTTGACCCTTTTATGAAAGAAGAACGTGTTCTTAATTTTTGGCGGTTTGATGCCAATCAAGGGACTCAGGAGTTACGGTTCAGGCCAACTTTCAATGAAGATGATAGAGCATTCGATGTCTGCTTCAGATATGAGATTTTTAAAGACGGGAGCAGTTCAGAGATGATCATAGAGACGCAGAAACAAGTTTTTGACTATCGCGGATTTTTGCATCCCGTCAGACGTTATTCCTCACTGCAAGAACTTGGAGAAAAACGACAACATGAACTTCAAGAGGTACTGCAATGATATTTGCCTATAAAGGGATCAATGCTGAAGGTAAAAAAGTCAGTAACAAGGTCGAGGCCACTTCCCTCGAAGAGGCAAAAAGCAAACTT
This sequence comes from Helicobacteraceae bacterium, assembly GCA_027859195.1. Taxonomy (GTDB): domain Bacteria; phylum Campylobacterota; class Campylobacteria; order Campylobacterales; family Sulfurimonadaceae; genus Sulfonitrofixus. The sequence continues at coordinate 41,274 of JAQIBF010000160.1, read as the reverse complement.
AAAGCCCAACGTATCATCTACAAGAGTATTGAAGAAGAGGCCCCCTCTGTTTTCAGCGGCATTAGCTTCAGCCGTCGTTATCGTATCTCGCCCAACGAGCTCTCTCAGCTGAGCCGCGAACTCGCTATGTACATCCGCTCAGGTATCAGTATTGTCGGCGCGCTCAAAATCATACAAAATCAATACCTCTCTAAAAAGAAGATCTATCTCTTTTTAAAAACAGTCAGCACCTATCTGGATGAGGGTAAAAATTTCTACGCGGCTCTTGAAGAGCAAAAGATCCTAATTTTGCCGGAGTTTTACACACAGTCTATCCGGGTTAGTGAATCCAGTGGTATCCTGGACGAAGTACTACTCGAACTCTCCCGCTTTCTAAAAGAGCAGGACCGTATCTCCAAAGAGATCAAATCAGCCTTTGCCTACCCTGCATTTATGATCTTGATCTCCCTTTTTATGGTAGGGTTCATGCTTGCTTTTGTGGTGCCTCAAATTACCGGCATTTTTGAGGACATGGGACAAGAGCTCCCTGCTGCTACCCGTTTTGTCATCGCCTTAGGTGACTTTTTCAACAATAATTTTGCCACGATCGGCGTTCTGCTGCTTCTGCTTTTCGGCCTGCACTCTTTTTTGATGCATTACAGCACAAAATATAAATTTTTTATGCACGCTCTCGTCCTAAGGCTGCCTCTGTTTGGTACAGTCGCCCTCAAGAATGAGTTAGGCCGGTTCGCGTATATCGGCTCTCTATTGGTACGTTCAGGTGTTCCATTTGTACAGACCATCAATCTCTCTGCCAACATTCTTAACAACAGTGTTTTAAAACGTGTCTTTCTTCAAGCCTCTAAGAAAGTCGTTGAAGGAAAGCGTCTCTCCGTTGCACTGAATGAATCGTCCTATAAGCTTGACCAATCTTTTTTACAAGCTATTGCTGTGGGTGAAGAGACATCACAGATAGAGCCTGTACTCGTCAACATCTCCGAACTCTATTTTGAAGACAACCGGGATAAGATCGGCATTATTTTAAGTCTTCTTGAACCCATGCTGATGCTCTTTGTCGGTGGCGCCATCGGTTTTATTGTTGCGGCTATGTTATTGCCGATCTTCTCAATGAGCATTACATGATAAAAGTACAAAACCGTAATGGTGTTGCGCTACTGATCACGCTTTTTTTTATCATTGCTATCACCGCTGCAGTGGGTGTCAGTTTAATGAACCTTAAAAAAAGCGGCGAAGAACTTCATGACGCCAGATTTCTTCTACAGAGTAGCGCCGTTATCGAAGACGTACTCGCACTGCTGAGCCAGGTGGACAAACTTGGAACGGTCAGTGATGCAGAGAGTCTCAATATCTTTTTAATGACAGCCGGATTTATCCCACTGGAATTGAAACAACTTTTGGTTAAAATAGAGATCACAAGCGCTATGGGGCATATCAATATCAACGCACTGGCTGCTTCACAACCGTTCCAACAAGCGTTAACAGCATATATGGTACGTTTTAATGTCCAAGATGCTACCTATATGAATGACCTTTTAGTCGACTGTATGGGCGGGTACAAAGAAGTGTACAAAACAGATATTTTTGATGAGATGCCTGAGCTCTATCGTGATCGCATCGTCTCAAAAAGGCATCTTGACAAGATCATAAACTTTTATGTCCGTGAACGTCACGATAATGCTGTCGTAAAACTGCCGTGGGAAGCACTCATCCGCTTTGGTGACAACAACGACACCGCTATTGATGCCAACTACATCACACCTGCACTTTGGCAGATGCTGGTCCCCGGTCTTGAAGAAGAGCATGCTGTTGACCTTGCCGCAGGTGAGGTGACCTACAAAACGCTTGGGGATATTGATCTGTCTCCTGAAGCTAAAGTAGAAGTAGGCAAGTTCAAACTGAGTTTCTATCAACCGATAGTGCGTATCGATATGGACATCTTAGAGAACAACAGCAGTGCCCATGTGGCATTTGACTATGATGTAATTGCAAAAAAAGGTAAACATTTTGAATTTGGGATTTAGATCTAAGGCAAAAGCCTTTTTTGTTGATGTCGACTCCCCCGACTACCCTCTTGAGGGAGCGGTGAACATCATCCTTTCGCCTTCTATGTACTGGGTTAAACGGGTCACACTCCCGGTCAAATATCTGTATGAGGTCAAAACCCTTATACCGTCACTCTTTGAAGACAATCTCCCCGAGGGGAAATACAGTTATAGTACCTACAAAGATGGTGACAGCTTTTTGATCTTTGCCTATAATGACAAAGAGGTTCTTGATCTTATCGCTGAAAAGGGAATAACCTCAGCCAATATCAACAACATCTACCTTGCCCAAAGTGAATTTGACACCATTGACACTCCGATTAATATAAGCAAAAACAGTGTTATCGGTCTAAAGAACGGTGTTGTTGTCAAACTCCCCTCTGCTTTAGCACCGGATGCTGCTACACTGGATCTGGACAAACACACCTTCTCGAAACATACTATCCATCTCACCCGCTTTAATCAGATAGCGGATAAAAAGTCCCAAAAGGTCTTTGCTACCATCTTTGGCTTTTTAATTGTGATGTTTGCAACAGAGTGGCTTATCACCTCTTCTCAGGTCTCAGCAATCTCAGAAAAAGAGAGTGAGGTCTTTAGCAGACACAACCTCCCTTCCACCTCATTTCAAAACGAGGCGATTCATGCCAAGCTCAATACGACTTTTGAACGTCAAAGCCGTATCCGAGAGATCCTGAATCTTGCATTGACCATTACACTCAAGCCTCAAGAGAAGCTAGAGCATATCTCTCTTGAAAAAAGCAGTGTCATCATTGAGATCAGAACAGACTCTGAGTCAACAGGCGCGCAAAGTCTCTCTACTCTAAAACAGCAATTGAAGCGGACTACTGTTCGCTATAAAGACGGGATCTATACGATGGAGATACAGTTATGAAGATAAACCCGCTCTATGTTGCTCTGCTGTTAATCGCAACGCTGATCTTTACTATTTATCAACTTGATCAGAGTAGAACAGAGCTGCGTGAGAGTAAAAAAGCGCTTGTGAAAGTTGAGACAATGGCAGAAGAGATCGATGCCCTAAAACGAGCTTGGGACAATCCTAAGACAACCGGCACAGCCCTGGAAAGACTTTTAAAAGCACCGCAGCTCAAGTCTGCAAATATTCAACAGACAACAAAACGCAGTCTCATCATCTTAAAATCAAACAAAGCCGACTTAAAGGCGACCAATTACTTTTTTGTCAAGCTTTTTAACGGTGCATTTATTATAGAAAAATTTGACATCAAGCGTCTGGATGATATATCGCTCAGCTTTCAAGTGGAGATCCATTCATGAAAAAAATAGCACTCTTTTTTTTCTATACCCTGCTCTTTTTTGGTGCCCTGCTCTTTTTTACACCCAAAGAAAGCCTCTACTACTACGCTGAAGAGCAACTCAAGCCTGTAGATGTAGTCATCGCCTATGAAGAAGTTATTGACCACGGATTTAGTTTAGAGTTGCGGCATGCCCAGCTCTATGTCCAAAAGATCAAAAGTGCAGAGATCGGATCAGCAAGTTTTACTCTTTTTGGCCTTTATAATGCAGTTTCTATTGATAGTGTAGTTTTAGATAAGACATTTGAAGCCTTCTTTCCGCCGCTTATTCAACATATCGATATCGTCCAAAGTCTCGTTGCTCCACTTGACCTTACGGCTGAAGCTGTTGGTGATTTTGGCGAAGCAGAAGCTACTGTACACCTGTTGGATCGCAGTGTAGACGTCATTGTCAAGCCATCAAAGCTGATGCTCTCACGGTATAAAAGCACCTTGCGTCAACTTAAAAAATCAAAAGAGGGAGACTATAGTTATGAATATAAATTTTAATCCCTCGTTGGTACGTTTTATACGCAATACGCTTATGATCCTCTTGGTCGCGAAAGCCCTCTCTCTTGTCATGTTATGGTTTTTTCAGAGCGAAGGTGTCAATTATCATCCTAACAACTCTAAAATGCCGGAGTACAAGCGCTACAGCGTTCACAATATCATCAACCCCACACAAAAACCGGATATACAAAGTGCTGAACCTGCGACCGACGAAGAAAATGCGCTGACAGCGTATGGCCCGAACATCTCCAATATGATATTGAAAGGTCTTTTCAAGCGTAAAAACGGCGGTTTTGTCATCATAGCACTCAAAGCACAACCTAATGATTCCGAAGTCATTGGGATTGATGACGTCTTTAAAGGCTATGCGCTGAAAAAGGTCTTGGAGAATGGTGCGATCTTTAGTAAAGATGGGCAGACCTTCAGTCTCTACTTCTCTGAAGAAGATCAGCAAGAGTATGCCGCACCTACGTCCAATATGGGACAGAGTGATGACGGCGGCATCAAGCAAGTCGCTAAATCCGACATAACGCACTACGCTAAAAATGTCAATCAGATCTGGAAAGACATCAGTATTGTCGAAGTAAAAGAGAACGGTAAGATCACCGGATTTAAAGTCACACGGATCACGGCTGGTACCCCTTTTGCTCAATTGGGTTTACGCCAGGGCGATATAATCATACGAGCTAACAACAAACCGATGACATCCTATAAAGATGCCATCGCAATCTATAAAGGGATCGATAAGCTAGATGCACTTCAACTTATCGTCCTGCGCAATAATCAAGAAACGGAGATCGTCTATGAAATATTTTAATCGTCTATTACTTGTAGCCTTTTTACTTACAACAGGCCTTTATGCCCGAGAAGAGGTCAATGTCAAGTTTGACAATTTGCAGATCGACAAGTTCATCAAACTTGTCGCCAAACTCAGTAACACCAATATTCTTATTACTAATAAGATCAACGGTACTGTTGACATGATAACATCTGCTCCGATCTATGATGATGAGCTAATGGGTATCCTGATCTCTGTATTGGAGTCCAAAGGTTTTACCCTTATACAAAATGGCTCTTTTTATGAAGTGGTCCGTTCAACTGAGGCCGCAAAGCACAATGTTCCGGTCGTACGTTCAGGGTACATAGCTCGCGGCCATACAATGGTCACACAGGCAATTGAAGTCAAAGGTGAGAATGTCGACATCGTTGCCGCCAAGATCCGATACCTCATCTCTAAAACGGCAAAATTGATGACAATGAAAGAGTCAAACACACTTCTACTGACTGACTATCCGGCCAATATCCAGACGATCAAACGTATTATCCAGGATATTGACACTCAAAATGAAAAAATCATCCAGATCATTACAGTGGAACATGCTGATCTTAAAAGCCTCCATGCCCAAGTCACAAACATCGCCAAGTCGATCTTTAACGAAAAGGTAGCGACACAGAGTGTTCAGGTCCTGCTGAACACTGATATAAACGGACTCATTCTTATAGGGAACAAACCCCAAGTCGATGAACTTTCCAAAATTATTGCGACCCTTGACAACGAAAAGAACCTTAATGAAGTTGTTCAGATTCTTTTACTGAAGAACTCTGATTCCAAAAATGTCTTGGCAACATTAAATGAGATCATCACCAAGCAGACTTTTACAGATCCGACATTGAAACCAAATGTCTCAGCAAATGAGGAGATCAATGCCATTATTCTTCTGGGTAATCCCTCTATTTTAAAAGGATTGGTAAAAATCGTTGACACCCTCGACAAAGAGAAATTTCAGGTCTATGTCCAAGCACGTATTGTTGAGATAAACACAAATGATGCTGAACAGATCGGACTCAAATATTCACTGGCCGGGATCTCATCAACAGCATCCGGATTACTTGCCTTTAGTGGTAATTTTGGCGGTTCCTCTTCAGTAATCGATACGGCACTGAGTATCGTCGGCAGTGACGCGATCAACGGGGGAATGGCCATTGGTGCTTCTCTCGACTTTTTACAGACAAATGGCGCCTCTAAAACCCTTTCCAGTCCTTCTATTCTCTGTGTGAACAACCAAGAGTCTTCCATCTATGTCGGTAAGACACTCTCATTTACAACAGGCAGTAACACCGCAGGAACATTAGGGACAACGACAAGCTTCAAACGTGAGGATGTAGGTTTGACACTAAAGATCAAACCTCGTGTCTCATCTGAAGACAAAGTCACACTTGACGCAGAAGCCATTTTAGAAAACGTACTGTCTGTCGATTCCAATGGCCAGCCCGTTACTACCAAACAGAGTGTTATAACGGAAGCGATCTTACGCCATGGAGAGAGTATCATCATTGGTGGTCTTGTTAAAAACTATACGACTGAGACGGTAACAAAGGTGCCGATTTTAGGGTACATCCCACTGCTAGGCTGGTTTTTTACACACTCAGATACGCAAGACCAACAAGATAACCTCATCGTCATCTTGACACCTTATATCATCGATAAAAGCGAAAAACTTTCGCAGTTGCAAAGAGAGCTTGGAGAGCTAAGCCGTCTGCAAGATGAATACAATAAAGAGGTGTTTACCAAGATTACAGAAGACGCTAAAATCAAGGCTGATGCTAAAATGAAGGCTGATGCTAAAGAAGAGAGTGAATAATGCTCTACACAGAGTTGTATCACGACCTGAATCTGGACGCGGTCGAAGCCGAAGGTATAGCGACAGAGCTGTTTGTAAAGAACTACCTATTACTCACGCTCATCAATAATGAAACTGTTGCCGCCACCTCGGAGGAGTATATTGTCGAGGCGAGCAACTACTACAATAAACTTTCGGAAAAATACCCGCTTGTTATTTTAGATGAAGAGTCTTTTGAACGTCTTTATAACCGGTTTTTAGAACTTAGAACCGACAAACAGATCGAAACAATGCAAGAGGCAGGAGAAAACAGCGTTGAAGAAGATGATGAGCTCTCATTGACAGAGTTTTTACGCACATCATCAGACATTCTCACCTCTGAGGAGTCTGCTCCTATTATCAAGTTTGTCAACGCTCTTTTCTACCAAGCCGTCAAACGAAAAGCTTCCGATATCCATATTGAAGTGCATGAAAAAAGAGGGGAGGTCCGTTTTCGAATTGATGGTATCTTAACCAAAAATGTCGATCTTGAGAAAAAAGTCATCGCCCTTATTATCAGTCGTATTAAGGTCATCTCAAATCTAGACATCTCAGAAAACCGCATTCCACAAGATGGACGTACGCAGATCAAGATTTCCGGGGAGTCCCTTGATATACGTGTCTCTATCTTGCCTACCTTTTACGGCGAACGCGTCGTTATGCGTCTATTGATGCAAAGTGGTTCTGTTCCGCATATCGAGCAGCTGGGCTTTCCGGATGAGACTATTCATGATATGAGAACCCTCCTGCGAAATTCGCATGGTATCATCCTTGTCACTGGGCCGACCGGTTCAGGTAAAACGACCTCACTGCATGCATTTTTACAAGAGGTCGAGTCACCTGAACTTAATCTCATCACAGTTGAAGACCCTGTCGAGTATAAATCTGAGACGATCTCACAGATCCAGGTCAATGAAAAAGTCGGTCTTACCTTTGCCGCGGCACTGCGCTCTATTTTACGTCAGGATCCTGACATTATCATGATCGGTGAGATCCGTGATGAAGAGACTGCTCATATTGCCGTACGTGCAGCATTGACCGGCCACTTGGTCTTCTCTACTCTCCATACAAACTCTGCAGCAGCGACTATCTCCCGTCTAGCGGACATGGGCATAGAGCCCTTTCTCATCTCCTCGTCGCTCTTAGGCATCATGGCACAACGTCTTGTCCGCCGCATCTGTGACGAATGCAAAGTAGAGGATACCATTGCCGAAGACTTTGCCGACGAATATCAACTTGCCCCTGACGCCACGATCTATAAAGCAGTCGGCTGTAAAAAGTGTAACTATAGCGGTTTCAGCGGCCGTCAGTCGATCGGTGAACTTCTCATCATGGATGACATGCTAAAAGATCTGCTTAAAGAGACAACAGACGAACATACCATTTCCAAGGCCTTGGAAGCCGAACATCTGATCACCATCGCAATGCAGCTAAAAGCGATGCTTCTCAGAGGAGAGACCTCTCTAGACGAAGCGATACGTATCGGTTTGTCGCATGCCTAAAAGATCTTACGGCTTCACCCTCATAGAGGTGCTGGTCGCTGTGATGATCATCTCCGTAGTGATCGGTGCTTTGATGCAGCTTTTTTCTACCAACAGCCACGCTTTCTCTTCTGTTCATCAAAAGATCTTGCACACCAACAAGACAACGCTCTTGCTGGGTAATGCAGTCTATGGCTATGAAGACAAACAAACAGATCTTGCCGAACTGGTAAAAGACTTTAATATTGATGATGACCTCAGGCGTCTTCTCAAAAAAGAGAACGTTGATATCCTCTATAGAGAGGTAACAAGCATCGACTTTGGTGATGCCGCAGAATCGTTAGCAGAAGCACAAAGCAGTGCAGCAGATAATGATCAAAATGCCCTAATAAGCGAGGCAGGCGGTGCAACGAACGCACTCGAAATAGGACGGACACTACTTAAGATCGGTGATCAGTCAAGCTCTTTTTTACGAGTCAAACTCCAATGAGACGCCGCGGCTTTACCCTCTTAGAGATGATGATCGCTATCACCCTGTTCTCTGTTGTAATGATCTTTCTCTATCAGGCCATGGCCAGATTAGATAGGTCAAACCGGTTTTACAGTGACAAACTGCTGACGATGTCAACCGAACAGTCGCTTTTGAAAACACTTTATCTAGACCTTGCTCTATCTGAAGCAACCGGCGGCGAGATCAATAATATCAATAAGAATGAGGATATGGTCTTCTTTCAGACCTCACACATTGTACACACACACCTCATGCCCTATGTCGTCTACTTTGTAAAAAAGAGCCATCTCTACCGCGTCGAATCGGCGACAAAACTAAGTTATCCATTTGAAAACAACATCAATGCTTTGATCGATGATTTCGGAGAGGTCAAAAAATTCAGACTCTATAAAAACAGCACCCATTTTTTACTCCATCTGAACATCAATGGAAAAGAGGACAACCTGCTAAAGATACGACACTTAAACGCACAATAAGAGAGTCGTAATCTCTAATAAAGAACTCCCTATTGTCTACACCGCGGCCAATGTCACTAAATTAAAGAAATTATTGTTTTTTTGAGTTAATGACACTATCTGATTATTTGAGCTTTTGTAATGTGTGACGCAGTCGTTAAAGTGGATGATTTCGGGGAAGATAAGATCAAGGCCAGAGGCCTTGACATAAAATTAGAGGGCAGCTTTTGCCTGTGCTGCAACAGCAGAGAATGCAGCTGCATCGTTCATTGCCATATCAGCAAGGATCTTACGATCTAGTTCGATGTTCGCTTTTTTAAGTCCGTTGATGAAACGAGAATAACTGAGGCCATTTAAACGACATGCAGCATTGATACGGATGATCCATAGTTTACGGAACTCACGCTTTTTCTGTTTACGGTCACGGAATGCATAATACATACTGTGTTCTAGTTGTTCTTTCGCTTTACGGAAGTGCTTATGACGACCCTGGAAATAACCTCTAGCTAGTTTTAATACTTTTTTATGACGACGACGTCTTACGACACCTGTTTTTACTCTTGGCATATGTTTCCTTTACTCTATCATCTTTTGATGTATAGGTGCCACATAATTGGTGGACTTGCCCAGTTTTAGCTGGAGAATAATGTTAAATGAAAGCTTACGCGATCATCGCTTTGATGTTTTTGGCATCTACTTTTGAAACTGTCTTTGGCGCATTTTGGCCGCGACGAGTTCCTGCATCTTGTTTAGTCAAGATATGGCTACGAAACGCTGTTCCACGTTTGATCGAGCCATTTTTTTTCACTTTAAAACGCTTTACAGCGCCTTTAACTGATTTCATCTTAGGCATAGTGACTCCTCTCTAATTTAACTATCTTGTGTCTTGCACAAAATAAGTCCGTGATTATAGCCAAATATCTATAAAATTCACATTTGACAGTTTACGTACTCTCTACAGGCAATGGATTTCACTGTCTCACTTCAATCATAGTAAAAAAGACACCTTATCCACACACTCTAGACACTTTATTTTGCTATACTAAATTCATGTCAGCAACAGATTTAACAAATATGATCTTACAAGCAGAAGATGAGTTTCGTTATCTGGAAGAGCAGTGTCTAAAAACTGAGACCGAAGGGTGTGACTATAAACTGCATGCACTGGCACTCATCACCCTCTACAGCTTTGCGCTTAACCTTAAACTCTCTGGTGGCCAGCTCATGAATCTACTGTATTCGTTGGATCCAAAGAGTCGTCTCTATCAGCATCTCATCGCCCCTTATCTTCTACTGCTCGACGATATGGAACTGGTCTGTAAACAGTACGGCCATAACTATCTACGTTTTCTGTCAGAAAAAGCCCAGGAAAAAAGTGATGAAGAGATCATGCTGATACTGTTCAAGAATTAAGTGCAAAGAAAGATGGCACAGCTCATCTGAAGAAAAGGTCATCCGTCGCAGGTGTTTCACACATCTGCTATGGTTCCGAGCTTAAAAAAGCCAAGAAAGTGGCTTTTTCTTAACAGCTCTCAAGTAAAAGTTTCAGATTTGGTGTAAGTTGTGTGTAACTCAGACCGATAGCGTGCTAGTGCACGCGGAGAGTCAGAGTTGGACGCAAATTGCGCCGAAGCTGGAAGTTTTATTTCTTTTTGTCGTCTTTCTTTGGCAGCACTAGCATGTTGTAGTAACGACCCTCAAAACGCGGTGACTTGTCCATAACACCAACATCTTCAACCATAGGCCATACTCGAAGAAGAACTTCACGTCCGGCTTCAGGATGGGCCATCTCACGACCACGAAGGAAGACACGGAATTTTACCAGTTTCCCCTCTTCTAAAAATTCGCGTGCATGTTTTACTTTATAGCTGATATCATTGTCAGCGATCTTAACAGAAAGCTTGATCTCTTTGATCTCAACCTTGATCTGGTTTTTACGCTGCTCTTTTTTCTTTTTCTCTTCTTGGTATTTGAACTTACCATAATCCATGATTTTCGCAACTGGCGGTTTTGCATCCGGCGCGATAAGAACTAGGTCTAGACCTAGTTCATCTGCTTTTGCCAATGCTTCTCTTGTTGGAATAATGCCTAATGACTCGCCGCCATCGACATTACAACGAACTTCGCTTACGCGAATGTCTTCGTTCATTATAGTGTTGTCTTTTTTTCGGTTCAAAAATTTACCTCATTGATTTTAAGTTGAATCATAGTCAAGAATTCTGCTTCACTAAGATTATATTGTTCGCGACTTCGTCTGTCACGTACAGCAATTGTTCTGTTCTCTACTTCATCGTCACCTAAGACAATGATCATTGGAACGCGCCCCTTTTCAGCAGTTCTGATACGTTTATTCAGGCTCTCGTTTTTCGAGAAAATCTCGCTATCAGCACCTAAGTCGATCAGTTTGTCTGCCAACTCCTTGGCATATGCGTTGTGCGGTTCAGCAATTGGAACGATGGCAACTTGCGTTGGCGCAACGAACATTGGGAATTCACCAGCATAATGTTCTGTTAATATACCAATAAATCGTTCAAAGGAACCTAAAATTGCTCTATGTATCATAACCGGCTGAATTTTATTGTTCTCATCGCCACTATATTCAAGCTCAAAACGCTCCGGCAAATTGAAGTCCAGCTGGATAGTTCCACACTGCCATTCACGGCCAATTGCATCTGTGATCTTTATATCGATCTTTGGACCGTAAAAGGCGCCGCCGCCCTCATCGATCTCGTAAGGAAGGCTGTTCTTGTCCATTGCATTTTTAAGTGCATTGGTTGAGATCTCCCAAACTTCATCATCCCCGACTGCTTTTTCCGGTTTGGTCGAGATCATCATTTTATAGTCAAACTCAAATGTTGACATGATCTTGTCAACAAAATCAACGACTTCGATGATCTGCTCTTCGATCTGGTCAGCTGTACAGAAGATATGTGCAACATCCTGTGTAAATTCACGAACACGGAAGAGACCGTGTAGGGCCCCTGTCATCTCGTGACGGTGAACAACACCATACTCAAAATATTTGATTGGGAGGTCGCGATAAGAGTGCGGCTCATCCTCATAGGCTTTGATATGACCGACACAGTTCATCGGTTTGACACCAAACTCTACATCATCTATCTGCGTAAAGTACATGTTCTCACCGTAGTTTTGGTAATGACCAGAGGTCATCCAAAGGTCAGAACGCAACATCTCAGGTCCACGGACAGGTTCATAACCGCGTTTACGGTGTGCTTTGAAAAGAAGTGCTTCCAAACGTGCACGAAGACGTCCGCCTGCAGGAAGCCAGATAGGAAAACCCGCACCTACTTCTTCGCGGAACGTGAAAAGTTTCATCTGTGCGCCGATTTTACGGTGATCACGCTTTTCTGCTTCTGCCAGCATCGTCAAATGTTTTGTTAAAGACTCTTTGTCTGCGAAAGCGATGCCGTAAATACGTGTCAACATCTCATTTTGAGAATCTCCGCCAAGATAAGCACCTGCTATCTTCATCAATTTAAAATAACGAATCAAACCAATGTTGGGGAGGTGGGGACCACGACACAGATCTTCAAACTCGCCTTGTTTATAAATAGAGATCGTATCACTTGGGATGCGCTTCATCACTTCCAGTTTAAGATGGTCATCTGCAAACTTTTGTTTGGCCTCATCCATCGTGATCTCATAACGTTCTACCGGATATTTTTTCTTAGCAAACGACAACATCGTTTTTTCGATCTTTTTAAGATCACCCTCACCTATCTCTTCATTGACTTTAAAGTCGTAATAGAAGCCCTCTTTAACCACTGGACCGACATAGAACTCTGCGTCTGGATAAAGTGACTTAATAGCCTGTGCCATTAGGTGTGCCGTTGTGTGACGCAGTACCTCTAAAGATTCAGGAGAGTTGTCGAGCTCTACCTCTTGTCCAGTGATACCTTGTGCTTCAGCAGTCTGAAGATCAATGATCTCATCATTATGTTTAATCGCAATTGCGCTCATATATTTCACCCTCTTTCAAAGAGCCCACCAGTACAATAGGCAGAACATATTTGAAGATATTTTATTTACGTGATTTTAGCTAAAAGTCACCTTGTTTTGATTGAAAGACGAAAATAGGGAGATTTTAATTCCTTTTCTCTCAGGTTTCCCTGCTTGATGTATCAAAATATTGTCACATTGGATCATTATTCTCTCATGGAAGGAACACTCTTTAATAGATATACGATAGAATAGGACATTCTTATATCAAGGTTGATTATTATGGATCAAAAAGCGCTAAAAGAGTTGCTCAAAAAAAATACTAATTCTGAAATGTTGTCGCGTCGTGACGCCCTTAAACTAATGGGAATCTCCCCTATTGCAGCCGGTGTACTCGCTTCAACATCATCAAGTGTAATCTCTTCTGCTGAGGCAGCTGATGCACAAGGCAAAATTGTTATTGTCGGTGGTGGTGCCGGCGGGATCATGGCCCTTGCACGTTTGCATTCCGGTCTAAAAAATCCGGACATCACTATTATTGCACCTAATGAGCTCCATATTTATCAACCCGGTCAAATCTTCCAAGCGGCCGGTCTGTATACCCACGATGACCTTATTAAGCCAAACAGTAACTTCATTCCGGATAACGTAAACTGGATCAAAGATGAAGTTGCAAGCTTTGATCCTGACAACAATACACTGGTAACACGTCACGGAGAGAAGGTTGATTATGACTACCTTGTTGTAGCCGCAGGTATCGACTACCATTATGACTGGATCAGAGGCTTAAAAGAGGACGATATTGGTACCCATGGTATTTCCAGCGTCTATCTTAACAACTTTGAGAAAGGAACAACCGAAGGCGGTTCGATCACATGGGATTGGTTTAATGCCCTTAAACAAGCCTCTTCTACCGGTCCAAAACCACGTGTAATCTATACCCAGCCTAATACCCCTATCAAGTGTGGCGGCGCTCCGCAAAAGATCCTGTACCTCTCTGCTGACCACCTTAAAAAAGAAGGTCTTTCAGCAGATTATACATTTGCAACTGCTGGCGGTAGCCTCTTTGGGCTCAAACCGATTGCTGATTCCCTTGCAACAGCTCAAAAACGTTACGACACTATCACCAATAAATTCAAACATAATCTTATCTCCATCGATGTTATTAACAAAATTGCCACTTTTGAACACACGTATTCGATCAAGGGCGAATATGATGAAGAGCTTGAAATGTACGACACCACGGAAAAAAGAGAGCTCGTAGAGATGGAATATGACTTTATTCACATCGTGCCACCGATGAGTGCAGCGCAATCCGTCGTTGATTCTCCCCTTGGCTGGCAAAAAGGGAGTGCAAAAGGGTGGCTTGAAGTTGACAAAGAGACGCTTCAACACCGTCGTTATAAAAATGTCTTTGGTATCGGTGACATCTGTGGTATCCCTATGGGTAAGACAGGCGGAAGTGCCCGCCATCACGGCCCGGTCATGGTAGAAAACCTTATTGCAGCGATGCAGGACAAAGCACTTAAAGAGAAATTTGACGGCTACACTGTCTGCCCTCTGAAAGTTGAGTATGGCGAGATTATTATGGCAGAGTTCAACTATAATGGTCTGGCCCCGTCGTTCGCCTTCCTGGCTCCGGAGAAACCACGTTGGATCTGGTGGGCATTTGACCTATACATGCTTAAACCGATGTATTGGTATCTGATGTTGAGAGGGTTGATGTAATCATCACCTAGCAGAGTTTTCTACTCTGCTCCTCTTTATTCTTAATCATAGATTCTTCGGTTTTACAATTTTCAATTGCTTCCTATCGCATTTCATTGAGTATCAGTTCCCTCTACTTTTTCATTATGATAGACTGAACTTTTTCACGACTCGTAGCTAAGCTACTCCCATGCATTTCATTCTCTGTCGCGTCAGAGAAATAGTTTTCGAGAAAAAGAGAGAGAGAGAGACGCTGTTGTTAAGACGTTGATATTTACTGCCAAAGCAGCTGAAAGATTGTCCTTTAAACTGATACGACTCACGCACTAACTGCTGAGAGTTTATTCAAGCAGGGATTAAAGTGCTAGCTTTAACGTTAATCAATGCGTTACCGCTTTGCTTTTTTCGTGACATCTGCAGCGTTGACTGCAAGAAGAGAAAGAGCGTTAAAAAAATGGCATTGTTTGAGCCGTAGGTGAGTTTGTCGTTTTTAGCGAGTGAGCGACTGGAAGGAAAGTAGTCGGTAGCAGGCCTTCGGTGGTCGCATAGCGACATCACCTTTGGTTCCAAACCTATAAAAGCCAAGCAGTTGGCTTTTACTTTACGGTTCTCACCTCGAAGCCGTCACGAGCGGTTTTTCGTTTCCTTTTTGTCGAGTCAAAAAGGAAAGAGTGTAGTCGATAAAGTCTCAATTTCTACACTTTAGATTAAATCTTCTCTGTTCAACTTTATAGACACCTATACTTCTTTTATTACTTCATAGCACGAGGATGTTACTTTTCTTCTTTGCTCGAACAAAGAAGAAACCTAACGAAAAGAAGAAAGTGCGAAGGCGGGTTTAGTTACTCCCTGAACTATCAAATAGATGGAGTCACGAAACCCCTCCGGCTTCAATCGCTGTACCAAGACACATGATCTCAATCTATTTAAGATGAACAGTACTGAAAGATAGTTTTATTTGATTATAAAGATGGCGAAGCTCATCAAAGGTAAGGGCAACAAGTTTCAAACTGCGTGATGGCGAAGCTCATTAGAACAGTTCTCAAACAGTAAAAAAGTTTCAGATTGGGTGTAGATTGTGCCGGAGTGAATCCGAAAACGCACTGGTGTGCGTCGAGCGGTGAACTCCGGTGCAAGATACGCCGAAGCTGGAACTTTTTTAGTTGATTAGACCGGCTGCTTCCATACTCTTGACTTGGGCATCGGTGATCAAAGGGTCAATGATCTCTTCAAGAAGACCGCCTGACATAATCTCATTAAGACGATAAAGTGTCAAGGTAATACGGTGATCAGAGATTCGGTTTTGCGGGTAGTTGTAGGTACGGATACGTCCACTACGATCACCTGTTCCAACCTGCTCATTACGTGCCGCACTGTCTAGTTTCTGTGCCTCTCGCATTTCAAGGTCATAAAGACGCGCTTTAAGGACCTTCATTGCTTTGTCTTTGTTCTTGTGCTGCGACTTCTGGTCTTGATTGGTCACGACCAAACCTGTTGGCAGGTGCGTGATCCGTACAGCGGAATCGGTCGTGTTGACAGATTGTCCGCCATTTCCGGAAGCACGCATTACATCGATCTTAAGATCAGTAGGATCGATTTGTACTTCAACATCATCCACCTCAGGCATTACGGCAACAGTGATCGCAGACGTGTGAACACGTCCTTGTGACTCAGTTGCCGGTACACGTTGAACACGATGGGTTCCACCTTCGTATTTAAGTCGACTGTACACCTGGTCACCTTTGATCAGTGCGATAATCTCTTTGTAACCACCGGCATCCGAGGGACTCGTACTCATCAACTCGATCTTCCAACCCTTAAGGTCGGCATAACGGGTGTAGGCATTAAAAAGATCACCTACAAAAATGGCAGCTTCATCGCCACCCGTACCTGCACGAAGTTCAACAATAATGTTACGATCATCGTTAGGGTCTTTTGGAATCAGCAGTTTTTTGATCTCATCTTCAATCACAGCGACCTGTGGTTCAAGTTCTCGCAACTCTTCTTTGGCCAGTTCGCCAAGTTCAGGATCGAAAGCCATTGCTTTATTATCTTCAATATTAGCAAGGAGAGTTTTATATTCTTTTGTCTTCTCGACGATAGGAAACATATTAGACTGCTCTTTGGAGAGCTTTGTCATACGTTTGATATCGGACGCTACGTCCGGCGAGCTAAGAAGCTCAGTGAGTTCATCGTAGCGATTAAGGAAAGGGGTGAGTTTATCTGCTAACATCAAGGGTGTTACTACCCTTAGATAGCGTTAACAGCTTGGTGAAGGCGGCTTACTTTACGTGCAGCAGTCTCTTTTTTCAAGATACCTTTGCTAACAAATTTGTGAATCTGCTGATTTGCAATTTTGAATGTCGCTGTAGCCTCTTCTTTGTTACCTGCTTCTATTGCAGCGCGAACTGCTTTAACAATGTTTTTTAAACGTGTACGGTAGAATCTGTTACGCTCAGTACGTGTTTCAGTCTGACGGATTCTTTTCAATGATGACTTATGATTTGCCATATGCATTATCCTTTTCATAATAAAATTTAAGATAGAATGCTACCTTAAATATAATTAAAATCAAGTTAAACAATATACAGAATACAATATGGAGTGTAAATATGAAATTATTTGGAACAGATGGGGTCCGTGGGGAAGCAGGAAGTTTTCTTACCGCTTCGCTGGCTATGAAAGTTGCCATGGCTGCCGGTATCTATTTTAAGGACGGCGCAAAAACAAACAGAATCTTAATCGGCAAAGACACGCGCCGAAGCGGTTATATGATCGAAAATGCTATTGTCAGCGGTCTTACTGCCGTTGGTTACGATGTTATCGAGATCGGTCCGATGCCAACACCGGCGATCGCTTTTTTAACAGAGAACATGCGTTGTGACGCAGGAATTATGATCTCAGCAAGTCATAATTCATTCGAAGATAATGGAATCAAATTTTTTGATGCACAAGGTAATAAATTTTCTGAAGAGATCGAAGCAAAAATCGAAGCTATCGCCAGAGATGAGGCTAAGCTAAACGAAGCCGCTGTCACAGGGAAAAACGTTGGTAAAGCAAAAAGAATAGATGATGTCATCGGACGTTATATTGTGCAACTCAAAAATTCTTTTAACAAAGAGTTCTCTCTACAGGGTATGCGCATTGTTTTAGATACAGCTAATGGTGCAGGATATAAAGTCGGTCCAACGGTTTTGGAAGAACTTGGGGCAGAGGTCATTGTTTTACATGACAAACCAGATGGTTTTAATATCAATGAAAGTTGCGGGGCTCTTTATCCAAAAGACGTGCAAAAAGCAGTCATTGAGTACCGTGCAGATATCGGGTTTGCGCTTGACGGTGATGCAGACCGTATTGTTGTCATTGATGAGAAAGGCGATGTTGTCGATGGCGATCAGCTTCTTGGCGCGTTAGGTCTTTATCTCAAAGAGAGCGGGCAGTTGAAAGGCAACGGTATTGTTGCTACTGTGATGAGCAATCAGGCATTAGAAGACTTCCTGCAAGAAAACGACATGATACTACATCGCTCTAACGTGGGGGACAAACACGTTTTGGAGATCATGAACGCAGAAGGTATTAATTTCGGAGGTGAGCAAAGCGGGCATGTTATTATGCACGACTACGCAAAAACAGGAGACGGCCTGGTCTCTGCACTACAGACTCTCGCTCTTGTGATAAGCAGTAAAAAAAGAGCTTCTGAAGTGCTTCGCCCCTTTAGCCTTTATCCGCAGAAACTGGTCAATCTTAGAATTGATGAGAAAAAACCTTTAGAGAGTATTCCTGGTTTGACTGAGAAATATGCAGCACTGGAGAAAGCCCACATCCGTTATCTTGTACGCTACTCAGGAACAGAGAACAAACTGCGTGTCCTTCTCGAAAGCAAAGATGCAAAAGCAATGGAGAACGCTATGGATGACCTTACAGACTTCTTCAGAAAAGTGCTCAATGGCTAGGTCTCTTCTTATTCTGGCCCTTGCACTTATCGGCGTTTTTATTATTGATCAGGGAATCAAAGAGTTTTTTATACTTAAAGCGATGGATATCTATTCTTTACCTCAAGCAGCCGTCTACACTCGCGCTCTTGATATCTATGAGACAGCCTGCATTAACATGCGTCTTGTATTTAATCATGGTGTTGCTTTCTCAATGCTCTCATTTTTAGATGAGGATTTAAAATGGTTGCAACTTGCTTTGATCATCGGTGTTTTAAAGTATGTCGTCGATCTGAAAAATCTCTGCTATATGCTTCCATCCGGAATCCTGCTCGGAGCGGGGCTCTCAAATATTTATGACCGATTCGTGCATGGAGGCGTGGTTGATTATGTCTATTGGCACTGTGGTTTCAGCTTTGCCATCTTTAATTTTGCCGATGTAATGATCGACATTGCAGTCGCATGGTTACTGATTTTAAACCTCAGACCTAAGTATTGTAAAAAAATAGAGAAAATCATCGACAAAAATAAGAATTTGCTAGGTTTATAAAATCATTTTAAGTAAGCCTAGTGTAATATTCCCGTCTCCAATAAGATGCTTCGTTAACTCAGTTGGTAGAGTGTTACCTCGACAAGGTAAAAGTCACTGGTTCGAGTCCAGTACGAAGCACCATCAAAATCCGCTTATTACCATTACAATTTCCTAATAAACATACCTACATCCATCAAACAATGACCTACTGACTTGGCATAGAGATCGAAAAATGATCTAATTGATAATTGTTATGACTTGACCGTACTTCTTTGTCTCGACTTTATATTTATGCATATCATTCAAACGCAAGACTACTCTATAACGATCTTTATGTGCACCCATTTCGAGTTTGACAAATGGTTTGACAGTCAGAACCTTTCGCTTCGATGAAAAGTCCGAAGGGGCGCTGAAGTCAATAACGATACTCGGCGGGTTAGGTATCGAGAAGTGTTTTATGACCGTGTCTTTTGTCTCGATGTAAGCACTGTTCTCGCGAATCACAAAACGCACATTGCCATAATTAACAACTTCTTTTTTATAAGAGTTTCTTTGAGGATGGATCTTTGGTTTAGTCTCTGCCTGTGTGCGAAGGAGGGGGTTTTCCTCTAAAGGCTGCGTATTAAGGGTTAGGTTTGTCTCAGCCTGCACATTAGTTACTGGCGCAACAGTTGGACGCGGCAAGTGGCCTTTTGGTTTTTGTATAGGTTTACTTGGCACGCCAACCGTCTCTTTTACGACAGCGGTCTCATTATTAGCAGCTGGTACAAATGGGTTGTCACGCGCAGTCATAATGAGGGGTATGGTGAGAAATAAAACAGTTACAAGTCGCATCGCTATCCTTCTTAAAGAACTAATCTGAATTTATTATACCTACTTCTCCGGTTCTAGCTCTTTTAGCTCAAAATACTCTTTTTGAAGGGCTGCATTTTCGGATAGGTACGTGTCGATCTCATGCTGCAAATAATTTTCATACTCTTCAAGGTGTAACAGTACTTCTAGAGAGTTGTCGCCAAACAGCAAAATACCTAGATAAATGGAGAGTGCTACAACAGTAACAAATGCGATTATAAATTTGGTAAAAGAGAGACCGAGATAACGCTCGGTAAAACTTTCAGAAGGCGTAGCATAGAGCTCTTCTCTATGTTCTGTTTCTTGCGCTGGGCGTACAGTATCAGACATAAATCAGAACTTCATTTATCAGTTAAAAAGGGCTTTACCTAGGTATTCACCATAAACAACTTCGTTTTCGATCTCTAAGACACGGTTGTACTTGGCAGTACGTTCTCCACGAGCTGTAGAGCCTGTCTTGATCTGACCACAGTTAAGAGCAACAGCAAAATCAGCGATAAACGCATCTTCACTTTCTCCAGAACGGTGACTCATAACACACGTATAACCGTTACGCTGTGCTAGACGTACCGTCAACATAGTCTCTGAAACCGAACCGATCTGGTTTGGTTTGATAAGAATCGAGTTAGCGATACCTTTTTGAATACCTTCGTTTAAGATATTGACATTTGTAACAAAAAGGTCATCGCCCACAAGCTGAACTTTGTCTGCCAGTTTTTCAGTCAACACTTTCCAGCCGCTCCAGTCATCTTCACTCAGGCCATCTTCAATAGAGACAATAGGGTATTTAGAACAGAGGTCTACATAGTACTCAACCAGTTCTTCAGAGCTTACTGTACGGTTTTCAGACTCCAGGCGGTAACCACCTTCAACGACAAGCTCCGATGCTGCTACGTCAAGTGCGATCCCAATCTGCTCACCCGCTTTATAACCCGCTTTTTCGATCGCTTGCATGATCACCTGAATAGGTTCTTCGTTTGAGCTAAGGTCAGGTGCGAAACCACCCTCGTCCCCTAGTGCTGTGTTATGCTTCGCTGCTTTAAGAATACTTTTCAGGTTATGATAGACCTCTGCAGATGCTTGAAGCGCTGTTGCGAAATCTTCGAAACCTATCGGCATGATCATATACTCTTGGAAATCCACAGAGTTATCTGCATGTGAACCACCGTTTATGATGTTCAACATAGGTGTCGGAAGGACCATTGCATTAGCACCGCCAAGATAGCGGTAAAGTGGCATTTTCAGTGAAGCTGCTGCCGCCCGTGCCACTGCCATAGAGACACCAAGAACTGCATTAGCGCCTAGATTACCGTAGTTCTCAGTTCCGTCAACTTCTTTCATCGTCGCATCAACGATAGCCTGGTTAAATGGACTAAGCCCGATAAGAGCATCTGCCAGTTCGCCGTTTACATTGTCAACTGCTTTAAGAACACCTTTACCCATATAGCGGGTACCGCCATCACGAAGTTCTAACGCTTCACGTTTACCTGTACTTGCACCAGACGGTACAATTGCGCTTTCTGTTGTCCCATCACTCAGTGTTACGGTTGTCTTTACTGTTGGATTCCCACGGGAATCCATTACTTCCATTGCACTAACGTTATCTATAAAAATCATACATCTACCTCGTCTACTTCAGATTTATCCATGTCAATGATGGCACCAATACCCATTGCAAGTTTGATCTTTTCTTCGATCTCCGCTGCAAGTTCCGGCTCTTCTTTAAATTTTTCTTTGACCTTCTCGCGTCCTTGACCAAGTTTTTGATCGCCGTACGAGAACCAGGCACCGCTTTTGTCAATAATGTCTAATTTTACACCATAATCGCAAAGTTCTCCCTCTTTGGAAATTCCTTCACCAAACATTATGTCAAATTCTGCCTGCTTAAATGGCGGGGCGACCTTGTTTTTAACAACTTTTGCTTTTGTACGGTTACCAATTGGAGCTTCTGCCTGTTTAAGTGTAGCAATACGACGAATATCGATACGAACAGAGGCATAGAATTTCAGTGCATTACCGCCAGTGGTTGTCTCAGGTGAACCGTAGCCCATCATTCCGATCTTCATACGAATCTGATTAATGAAGATAACAGTACAGTTCATCTTATGCAGAATACCTGTAAGTTTTCGAAGGGCTTTTGACATCAGACGTGCCTGTACACCCACTTGCTGGTCAGTCATCTCACCATCGAGCTCTACTTTTGGTGTTAATGCTGCAACGGAATCTATGACGATCAGATCGACAGCACCGGAACGGGCAATCGTCTCAACAATGTCAAGCGCCTGCTCGCCATAATCCGGTTGTGAGACCAACAGGTTGTCAACATCGACACCTAAATTTTTTGCATATTGAACATCCAAAGCATGTTCCGCATCAATAAAGGCACAAACACCTCCTTTTTTCTGACATTCGGCAGTGACCTGAAGTGCCAACGTCGTCTTTCCTGAACTCTCAGGACCATAAACTTCGATCACACGACCTTGAGGAATACCCCCAATGCCTAAAGCAAGGTCCAGTCCGATTGAACCGGTACTGATCGCTTCAATCGGCTCGAACGCTTTGTCGCCAAGACGCATTAAGGCACCTTTTCCGAAGGCTTTGTCGATCTGCTTCATAGCTAGGTCTAGTGATTTTTGTTTATTTGCGTCCATTTGTAATCCTCTTACGTGACAGCATCAGCTACCAAAATTATTTATACATATTCTATGTCAATTTGCAATGAAAACAATATATTAATTGCAAATTGACATACTTTTAGAATCGATCTCATAAAACCACATTAGTGTAATTTTAGCGTTCTTTGGTTAAAATCAACATTACATCACGACATATTAGTCGATCATTTATGAGGATTTTTTTTGAAAAAAATGTTAATTGCCCATTCCCCAGATGCTGACGATATTTTTATGTACTACGCCATCAAATTTGGCTGGGTCGCACAAGATGGTGTTGACTTTGACAACATCCCTCTTGACATTGAAACACTCAATGTTGAAGCCCTTAAAGGTACGTACGATATCTCTGCGATAAGCTTTGCACTCTACCCGCACATCAGAGAAGATTATGCCCTGTTGAGAACAGCTGTAAGCTTCGGTGAGGGGTACGGTCCAAAGCTCATCCGACGCAAAGACAAAGCGCTCAAACGTAACTTCAGAGTGGCGCTTAGCGGAAAATACACGACCAATGCGATGCTCTTTCGCATCGCGTACCCTCTGGCCCGTCCGGTCTATATGGACTTTTTGGAGATCGAAGAAGCCGTACGCAGCGGTCAGGTTGATGCCGGGGTTCTGATACACGAAAGTATCTTGACCTTTGGTGCCGAGCTGGAGGTCGAACGTGAGATGTGGGACATATGGCAAGAGCTTGCCGGTAAAGAGCTCCCTCTGCCTCTTGGCGGCATGGCGATCCGTCGTTCACTTCCACTGACCAAAGCTATCGCATACGAAGAGACTCTGACCGAAGCTGTTAAGGTGGCTCGAGACAGAAAAGAGGAGCTCTGTGACCGTCTCGTCAAAGAGAAGCTCGTTCGCATCGACGGGGCAACATTGGACAAATACCTTGAACTTTATGCCAATGATGACTCTGTCGAACTCAACCCTCTTCAGCTAAAGGCAATTGACAAACTCTACGAGCTTGGGTTTAAACATGGTTTTTATGACACCATGATCAAAGCCGAAGACTATCTGATCCCCCGTGAGTACACAGCATTGCGAGAAAGCTAAGCCATTATAGCTGCCCACGGATAAATGGGATTATTAGAATTTAATTATAACAATCCTGATAACCCCGCTAATCCATGGGAGAAAAGGAGTACCTATCAGTCCTAACAAAACGATCGACTTTTCAAAATTCAGCGCCATTCGTGTCGGTCCGATTGCCGATGTCTATATGATTGACAGTTTTGATTACCCTGATGATGCGTACCTGATTGGTTCCGCAAACAACCTCTTAGTCGGCCCTCAGCATCCGCCTCTTATGAAACTCTCAAAAACCTTTGACTACATCAAGATCAAAGACAAAAAGCTTCATATCGGTGCGGCTACCCCCGGTGGAAAGATCGTCTCATTTTGCAAAAAGCATAACATCGCCAACTTTGAATTTGTCGCCCACCTGCCCGGTACCCTAGGCGGCATGCTGCAGATGAATGCGGGGTTAAAAGAGTATGAGATCTTTAACAATCTCCACAGTATCCGTTTTAAAGAGGGCTTCACTCTGCGCGAAGAGATCACATACGGTTACCGTAAGACAGATATCAGCACTATTGCGTTTGAAGGGGTATTTGAGATAGAAGAGGGATTTGATCCATCAAAAATTGGGATGTTTAAACAGATGCGTTCCAACCAGCCGAACAACCCGAGTGCCGGAAGTTTTTTTAAAAATCCGCCCAATGACTATGCCGGGCGTCTTATCCAAGAGGTAGGGTTGAAAGGCTATCAGATCGGGGGGATGGCTTTTAGTGATATCCACGCCAACTTTATGGTCAATTTAGGGGGCGGCAGCTTCGAAAATGCTATCGAACTGATGCAGTTGGCGCAGGAAAAAGTTTACACCAAGTTCAAGATCAGGCTTGAAAACGAGGTGGTGATCATCGACTCCCGTTATTTAACTAAGAACTCCGGTGCCTAAAACCTTACTGTAATACCGGCGAAAGTAACATCGGTATTACTATGAGGCGTAAAAATATTGCCCAGAAAACCATTCATTAAAAATCCTGATACAAATTGAGAATCAATACAACAAAAGAATGATATCTATAATCATTCTTTCAAAAAATATGCGCTTCTATTTTGACAATTTATTACTTCGTAAACTCAACAGTTGAAAGGTTAAAGGAGAGATTTAAACGGGGAGTACTACGGACAGCTTTGTCCATAGTAAAGATCTATATGATTGATTAGAAACGAACCATAATACCGCCGTAAATACCTGAGAAGGTCGTGTCTATATTGGCATCAAGCCCGACAGTTCCGCCATCAAGCTTGACCTGTTGGTAGCGATAACCCAATTCCAGACCAGGTTGAACGACGGGCACAAAGTCCATCGTATAGTCAATTTTTATCTCTGCATCAACGACTGTATTGCCGCTGTACGACATACCTCTCGCGATCGCTTCGATCCCGATATCCGTTACCGGGAGTTGAACACGGGCACGTGCATATGCCAGCGGCATTGTGATCGAGAACACTTCATCTACTGCCGGCGCTGTAGCTGAACTCTCATCAAGTTTATAGCTACCGTCGATGTACTTAATATCCAGTCCAAGATCGATCGTGCTCCAGAATGTGTTGTCCAAAATATTGTAATAGAGAACAGCGTCATACTGTGTCAACGTGAGTGTATTATTGACACTTGCATAGGTATTGCCGTCCCATTCAATGTTACCAACCTTGCCATCAAACGTGGGGTTTACATACTCAAGACGGATATTCGGTATAACAGGCACGGGGTGTTTCAGGTAGACCCACACATAACTGTTTGTCGATGCGTCAAGACCTGCTTCATCGACAAGGTCGAATTCTGGATTACCCTTGTACTGCATTGTTCCTGTCGGGTCACTTTGCCATACACCGACGGCACCTTCAACACGGATAAGATCAGCATTGGCAGCTATTGTAAAAAGTGCAGATATGGCTGCAATTGAGAGTAGTTTTTTCATTTTCATCCTTGAGTATACACGTTTTAAAATGTATTATTTTTTATTATAAGAGTGTATCAAAGTATAATTAAAAAAAGGTGAAAAGCTTTTGTTTGGAGGGTTTAACAGTAGGATTATCCCCAATTAAGAGAATAAAGTGAAGAAGAGTAAACTCTTCTTCTAAGCGAAATTATTTAACGGCTGCTAGAGCTGCGTCGTAGTTAGGCTCTTCAGTGATCTCTGGAACGATCTCTTTATAAGTAACAACACCTTCTTCGTTTACTGCGAATACTGCACGACAAGTCACACCTGCAAGAACAGATCCACCAAGAAGAACACCATAAGCGTTAGCAAACTCTTTGTTACGGAAGTCAGAAGTAACAGTTAGGTTTGTAATACCTTCAGCTGAACAAAAACGGCCAGCAGCAAATGGAAGGTCAAGAGATACGATTGTAGTCGTAACGTCAGTAAGATCAGCAGCTTTTGCGTTGAAGTTACGTGTTTCAGTAGCACATACACCTGTATCTAGTGAAGGAACAACGATAATAAGTTGTTTTTTACCTGTTGCGCCGCCAACGACTACGTCGCCAAGACCATCAGAGTTTACCACAGTGATTGCTGGTGCTTTGTCGCCTACGTTTACTTCGTTTCCTAGAAGTTCTACGTCTGTACCTTTGAATTTAGTAGTTGCCATATTGGGCTCCTGTATGTTTAATTTTATGCCGAGATTGTACAAGAAATTTGTTTCCAACATCTTAATGCGTTGGCAATTTGAATTGGTTAAGATTGTTTTAAGCTAATACTACCTGTTAAAGGGCATTTATAAATATGGTTTTTACAGAGGTGCCCGAGGTGAAGCCTGAAGCTCCTCAATGGATATAAAATCACCGGCACGATACATCTCTACCGCGACACGGCCGATCATCGCAGCATTGTCAGAGCAGTATTGCAGTTCTGCCAAATGCAGCTTGGCCCCATAGGGTGCCAACATCGTTTCGACCTTGTTACGGAGATAGAGGTTTGCACTGGCTCCGCCGACGATTGCAAAGTTTTTAGGCGGATGTTCAACAAGATACTTTTTGATCTTGCGTATGAGATGCTCACTCGCCACCTCCTGGAAGGAGGCTGCAATGTTTGCATAATCCGCTTCACTCCCCTCTTCGACTGCCAAACGTACCGCATTTTTAATCCCTGAGTATGAAAAGGCAAAGATCTTTTTTTGTTGGAGGGGAATGGTAAACGGGTAGGCTTTAGGGTTACCCTCTTTTGCCAACTTCTCGATCACAGGACCGCCCGGATAAGCAAGACCCATCATCTTGGCCACCTTGTCAAAGCTCTCGCCAAAACTGTCATCCATCGTAGCGGCCACTGTCTTCATCTCATTAAGTGATTTGACCTCTATGACCTGGGTATGTCCGCCGGAAACCAGCAGAACTGTCTGCGGGAAGAGTGTTTCTTTATCGATAAAAAGTGAATAGATATGTCCTTTAAGATGGTTCACGGCTATAAGAGGCAAGTCCAATGAAACACTCAGCGCCTTGGCCATAGTGATCCCCTCTATCAACGTCACTGCCAAGCCGGGGGCATTGGTGACGGCAATCGCTTTTACGTTCTCAAAATATGGCTGACACTCTTCGAGGATCTTCGGCAATGCTTCTGCATGCAGACGCGAAGCCAGTTCAGGGACAACACCGCCATACACTGCATGTTCTAACTCTTGAGATATCTTTCTATGAAAGATCAGTTTTTTGGTCTTAATATCAGTGATAGCAACAGAACTGTCGTCGCAAGATGATTCGATTGATAATATCATGCACTCTCCTCATCGTTCTTCTTGCTGCCGTGAGCTAACCACTCTTTGACCCACGGCCATTCGCCAAAACCGCTGTCAGCATTAATATGGCCTGCCGTTTCCAATACTTTCATCTCAACACCTAACGCTTTTTGAAGCGCTGCCGCTTCTTCTGCAGACATATAAGGGTCATTGTCCGAAGTAACCATGAAAACGTCATCTGCATAAAGCGCCGTCGGTACGTCTACCGGAAAAAAAGTCTTTATGGTGTCTATGGAGAGATCCAGTCTTGGCGGCGCGACCAGCAGCAACCGCTTTACCCGATCGATCTCACCTTCATTACAGAGATGAAACCAGAGCGAGTTCGCTAATGAGTGACAGATCACTACATCCGGCTGAAACTCCTTGAGGAGTGTTTTGACCTGCTTCATCCAACGGTTTTTAGTCGGGAAGTGGGGATTGTCCAAAAGAGGAAAAGCCACTTGTCCGTAATCTTTTGCGATCTCACCTGCCAGCCACGACTGCCAATGGGGAAAGTCACTGCCGCCCCATCCATGGAGTAAGAGTACTTTCTCTCTCATTACATCGCCTTTATGTAGTTACGCACTTCCACATCAAGTGCAAACACATCTTCGATACTTTCAGGTTCATCTTTAAAGGTGTTGAAGGCCGTAATAACACGTGCAGAGATCTCGGAAAAACCGATCTTCCCCTCTACGAACAGCTCTATCGCAGCTTCATTTGCCGCATTGACGACCACACCGCGTTTTGGGCTCTTAAGCAGCTCTTCTCTGATCTGCCAGATCGGGTAACGCTCTGTCGTGATCTCGCGGAACTCCAATGAACCTACTTCCAGCAGATTGACTCTTTTCAAAATCGATTCATCTGCTGTTCCCATAATGGCATAGGCGATTGGCAGCTGCATGTTCGCCCTGGCAAAGTGTGCTGTAGTGGAGCCGTCTTTATAGTCGATGAAGGCATGAATAAGTGACTTGGTCTCGATAAGCGCATCATACTCCCCTTCGCCAAAGAGCCAGCGGGCTTCCAACAGTTCAAACATCTTGTTCATCATCGAAGCACTGTCAATGGTGATCTTCTGTCCCATCGCCCAGTTGGGGTGTTTTTGTGTATCCGCCAATGTGGCATTTTGAATCTTTTCAAGCGGCCAGTCCCGAAAGGCGCCGCCGCTTGCCGTGATGAGCATCCGGTCTATCGGGCGTTCGGTGTGGTTAAGATACCAGAGCCCAAAATGTTCACTGTCGATCGGCTGGATCTTCGACATATCGATGAAGGCACCGCCTGCGACCAGGGACTCTTTGTTTGCCAAAGCGACACGCTTACCGCACTCTATCGCTTTGAGTGTCGGACGAAGTCCTAGAAAACCGACTAAGGCATTCACCACCAACTCGCCTTCTGCCTGTTCTATCGCATCCAGGATCGCCGATTCACCCTGAGTAACATGAGGATGGTTGATTTTGGAACGGTCAGCCTCTTCGGCGATAACAACCCGGGAGGGTTGATGATAAGCGATCTGCTCATTTAAGAGTTCAAGATTGTTTCCGGCGACCAGAACGTCAACGTTAAGGTCAAACTTCTTTGCGATCTCAAGGGTGTTGACCCCGATAGAACCCGTTGAACCAAGTACGATCACTTAAGCAATGCCTCTTAAAAGTACGACCATCATGATCGAACCGAAAAGATATCCATCGATGCGGTCCAGCGCTCCACCGTGACCGGGAAGAAAGCTTCCGCTGTCTTTAACACCCGCATTGCGTTTTAAAAAGCTCTCAAACAGGTCGCCAAAGACAGAGATAACTGCCACGGCCAGTGAGATAAAAAATGCGGTGGCAAAATCAACCATGCCTATTCCGACAACAACACCAAAAATAGTGGCAATCGTGATCCCGCCTATGACACCTTCAAGCGTTTTGTTCGGCGACGTCGGTGAGAACTTGGTCTTTCCGACAGTTTTGCCCACAACATAGGCACCTACATCGGCACCGGCAACCGTCATCAGCATCCAGAAGATCGCATAGATCCCATAGTCTGCATAAAGTGTGAGCATAAACAGCATCCCGGCGGTCGGATAGACAAAGCCTAAAACATTCTTGAGATCCATCTTCGGGTTATACGCGTAATACGAGGCGCCCACAAGTGCCGCCAGCAAGAAGAGGTCATCCGCTTTAGGGTAAAAAGCAGCTGCCACCCAGATGGCACCGGCGACAAGGTAGAGCTCTTTGTTCTCGACCCCGAAAAGGGCATTGGCCTCTTTAAATGCAACGATGTAGATGACACCGAGGGTCAGCCAGATGACAAAGAAGTTGTTGAAAATACCAATAAGAATGATCGCTGCAAGAAGAAGAATTGCAGTGTCTACGCGTTCTTTATGATCGGAGTAGAGGTTTGAAAGTGCCATATTGATCCCATATTCGATTGAATTTTATATAACATGATTATAGCGAAAAACCGTTTTAGCTTAAGGGCACCTCTTTTTCTTCCCTCTGAGGCTGACCAGGGTCTTTTGAGGGCGCCTTAATACTTTTCGATATCCACCGTTTTGTAATCTACATAATGGACGTTCGCACCATCTTGGATCTTCACATTTCTACGCTGCGTGTAGTCTACCAGGTAGGTCCCGTTCTCAAACATCGTGAAATCCACGCAGAGACCGGCAGCCTCATGGATGACACTTTCGGGAAATATTTATAAATATGCTCCATATATTTTAGTATCGTAGATATCATTAAAATCCTTATCAAACTCCGTCGATTCACAACTCCTCATATAATAACCAGTAATTCCCAAAAAACTATCAGACTGTTGTTTGGCATCTTCTGCAGATATTTCACTATATATAAATTCATACCCTTCATACAGTTCTGTTCCGTCATCTAAAATCATTGTTCTAATAGAATAAGCATACTGCATTCCTACGGGATAACCCGGATATTTTTAAGTGATTGCCTGATTCAAATCTGTCGGCATTGCATTGGTAGCAACTAAGTCTAAATATGCCTCCAGGTTGTCTTCTGTTATAAAACATCCCTGTAAGCCAGATATACAGCCATATTTCTGACTTATATAATACGAATCTAGACCATTTATCAAAGCATATGGTCCTGACTGATTACCCATATCCCTTTGAGCTATCAGTTCTTTTTTTATAACTCCGTTATCTATACTCACGCTATAGGTTTCATAAGTCATTCTTACTGTTGGCAACCAACATCCTACACTCTTAACAGTTGCTGGCGGATTTTCAACATATATAACTTTTGTCATATTAATTGGACCATACCTCAACACTTTATGCGCATTTTCTATTTTTTCACCAGTTCCTTCAAGTAGATAAAATGCACTATCTTCCTGCCCTTCCCAACTTGCCAGAATCTCTGTTCCTCCGCAGCTCGCTTTGACATACTCACCATTAACTTGGTAAAGCTTTTCAGTCGGCGCGAAAGGGTAAACTTCTTCATTCATGATAACGCTTGAATCGAAACGGTGCCTAACAGTGATACGGTAACTCATAGTGTCTCTATCACGCTCTTGTTCTCTTTGCCATTGCGATATTTCAGAATCTAGTGTTGGAAGAAGTTGTTGTAGTTTTGTAACAATCTTTGTATATGGATCGATTTGACCAAGATAAGATTCTACAAAAGCATGCCCTGGTGAACCATTGGCGTTTCCATCCATACTTCCCGGAATTGGGTTTATGATTGGATCACCAATAAGTGTTACATAATCCCCTTTGGGTGCTTTTATTTTACTTGCGGGAGACGCCACCTGCAAATTCGCAAAATAATTTCTGTACTCCGTAGGTATGATTACATCGTGAAGACGATTGACAAATAAATTACCCTGAGAATGCGATACCAGCAAAACTCGATGTCCTAACTTAAAACTCTCATTGTAATAATTGTTAAACATCTCATTGACATTACCTTGCTCCCAGTCTCTGGTGAACGGCTCCATCAATTGCTGTGTCGCTATTACTCCCAATGTTATCTCAGGAGAACCGGCTGTTAGTATAGACATGACCGTAAAATAACCTATACCTTCCAGTTGTCCTGCTTCTCTAAGTTGATAATACGTTTCAAGAACATCAAGCATATATCCTTGACCCCAATTGTATGCCAGCTTTACATTGGCATATTTGGCTTGTAATTTTGAATTACCATTGACAATCTCCAATTTAACAACATCATATAGCTTCCTATTACTATCATAGGCATCTTCATACTCATTCCAAACACCATTGCCATAATAGATATCTGTCTTACACTCATTAATCATTTGTGCATTTGAAAGTGTAAATAAACCAATAAAAGCTATCAAAAATAATATGTGTCTCATATTACTCTCCAAGCTCATCAATATTTATTTGACAATTACCAATGCTTTCATCACGTCCATCAAATATATTTCCACTTAATGCGGCATTAAAAGAAAACTTTTGATTAATTCGTACTCGTGTATTATAGATTTTATCTTTAAGTATGGGATCATTTAAAAAAGTCAATTTCGAGAAATACTTATGTTTTTCAAATCCTGAAAACCCCTGCGTATATTTATTTCGTTCTTTATCTGCCCAATAATATTGACAATCTAAAGCATTATCAATGTACTTCTTACTCTCAATCGTTGGATTTTCCAATACTTTCTGACTTGCCCAAGCATACTGGAGCGCTATTGCTGTTTTCGTTTTAGGGTATTTTGGATCTTGATCATACTTGATTATTATCCATCTCTCCACATCATCCCTCACCCCATTATCGTTATAGTCAATCCCCAATAATGTCGAATTATTCAACTTTTCGTCGGGTTCAGGCGGCAACTGATAGCCGTTTACCACTTCTGGAACATAAAAACGGTACTTGATCTCATCGATGTGGATTCCGGCTTCTTTAACCGTTTTCAAGCTTTTGATCTCGACTTCGTAAACACCCTCTTTAAGTGTCGAATCAGGTGTATAAACGACTTGCTTGTTTGTTGGATTATAAGAAAGTTCACCAGAGACATGTTCATTTGTTTTGTATGACAAATGCACTAACTTGACATTGTTTTTTTGGATTGACATCGTGTCGAGAGGAGCATTGAAACCAATTTTGATTTTGGCATTATTCCAAACATCGGTTTGCGCTTTTGACGGTGAAAGCGAAGCAATAACTTCCTGTTTAACACCTTTGGATTGACCGATATCGACATCGGAAGCGTATAACGACAATAAGCTCATAAATAGAAGCAAAACTTTTTTCATACTATGCCTTTGTAACAAGATGATCCATCATAGCATATTAAGTTAAAAATTAATTATATATATTATTTATTATTTATAAAAATTAGTACTTCTCTATATCCACCGTCTTGTAGTCGATGTAGTGTACATTGGCCCCGTCCTGGATCTTCACATTTCTACGCTGGGTATAGTCAACCAGATAAGTCCCGTTCTCAAACATCGTAAAGTCCACACAGAGACCGGCAGCCTCATGAATGACGCTTTCGGGAATGTTCTTTTTGTCGGTGACAACGATGACATGGGCTGAAGGCCGGTCACGCATGTGAAACCAGATATCTTTTGCTCTGGAGTTTTCAAGCAGATCGATATTTCCTTTCTCACTTTTCCCCAGCAGCACTTTGTACCCTTCGACCCAAAAGACCTCATACGACTCATTGGGCTTCTCTTTTTTCATCTGCTGTCTCGGTGGGAAGAGAAGGTTGATCGATGCGACATCTTTAGCATTTTCAACAACAGCCAAAAAGTGTTTGAGGTGGTTGATCTTGCCGGCAAGGCTTTCACGCTCAATATGAAGATTTCGCACCTTCTGTTTGGACTTCTTTGCCCGTTTGAAAAGGTAGTCCGAATAGCGCGACGGCACACTGATCTTGCTGTCGACCTCAACCTCTATCTTCGTGCCGTCATAGTCTGTCAACGCCAGTACACTTTGGTAAGGTTTGATGTTATGAAGATTGCTCAAAACCAGGTTCCCGTAGTGCTGCAGCCTCTCGACCTCTTCTTTCAGGACAACTTCATCATCCAACTTGGCGTAAAGGCGTTCAAGCTTTTGCAGTTTTTTGGTGATAAAGGCGGACTTCTGTTTTTTCAGAGCATTCAGACGCTGCGCCTGCTCTTGGTCGCAGGTCTCCAACAAAAAAGCTTCGACATCTTCCAACGGATACTCTTTTGGCGTAAACGGCAAAGCCGGCGGTGCGACAAGCTCCTGTCCAACCTTTATAATACGATAAGAGCTATAGGCGTCCACATGTCGGAGTGCCTCTAGAATGATCTCATCTTCATCCAGGATGATAGCGTTGGTCGTTTTGCCCGTAAATTCGAGCTGCAACAGCGTACTTTGCGCTTTATAGGCGCCGCTGATGGAGGCTTTGATACGCATGATCTTGTCACCATTATAGAGTTCGACACTGTCGATCTGGGCACGGTTAAACCGCTTGGACAAAATAACATCAAAAGGGGCGTTATAGACTTTGGAGCGGCCGATCTCTTTAGAGCATTTTGAGATGTAGGCGTTGCCTTTTTGCATATTGAAGTAGAAGACATTATCGCGGTCAAAGACGATCTTGATGACACTGTCACCGATGCGGTGGATGGCATTGATATGCTTAAGTCCCTGCATATAGTCAACGATCTGTCGTAGATGAGAGAGTTTCATACAGCGCCTTGAGCTTTTGGATAACGCAATTATAGCGTAGCCCTTTCTCAATCGTTTTATACTCTCTGTTATAATTCGACCTCAATTAATGTAAAGGATCTTTACCAATGAAACACTTTTATCTTATCGGCCTATCTCTAAGCATGCTGCTGTTTATGGGCTGTACAAAACAAGAGACAAAACAGAACCTCCACAATGTCAATGAAGGTCTTAAAAACAGTTGGCACAAGACCAAAGAGGCGGTGAGTGAAAGCACCGAAGAGTTCAAAGAAGAGACAAAATAATATATAGTGCCCTTTCGTTTTTGCTATAATGCGATTTAAATAGCAAAGGAGATGCGATGCGAGCACCAAAAGGTTTCGGTAAAAACTACTTTACACTTGCTGCCATTCAAGCAACTGTAGTACAGCACCACCTTAATGCCACATCAGTCTCTGTTCGTGCAGCACATCTTCTCAATGCCGATAACGAACGAGAAGAGAGCCAAGAAGAAGAGTTCGAAGAGCTTCTCTGCTCTTCCTCTTTTTCACTACCAACCCATGCGGGCCATTGCAACTGTTACTATAAGCGTATAACGCGTAACCGCATCCGCCATAACAACCGTCCAAAACAACGCATTCAACCTTACCTCTACGCCAATTCAGTCACTTCACCACCCGGTTTCCCGACTGCCTTACACCAACACATTCTAAAATACTCAGGAAATCAATTATGATAAAAACAACCCTTTCATTCGCAGCGCTGCTCACACTGACCTCATCGCTGCAGGCAGCCAACCAGTACACGCTCGAGAGCATTAGCGTTACGGTGGCGCAAGATGTCGAACTGAACAAAGAGGACGTTCCCGACAGCGTCACGGTCATCACCAAAGAGGCGATCGAAGAGGCACATGTCACCACGCTTGCCGAAGCCCTGAACCGTCTGGGCAACATCGCCATGACCCAAAACGGCGGTCCGGGCACCCTGTCATCGATGTATGTTCGGGGAATGGACACAAGACGCACTCTGGTACTGATCGACGGTGTCCGCTACAATAACCCTACCGGCATCGGTGCTTCGGCCGAATTTTCGCAGATCATGCTCTATGACGTCGAACAGATCGAGATCGTCAAAGGGGCGCAGTCTGGAGTCTGGGGGGCCGATGCGAGTGCCGGCGTCATCAACATCGTCACCGCCAGAGCCAAAAAAGGGCTTCACGCAACCGCCAACATGGAGTACGGTTCGTTTGACACCAAGGTCGGCTCGCTGCAGGCCTCCTACGCGACAGACGATTTTGACATCCTGATGGGCGCTATGGAGTACAACAGGGACGGCTTTTCTGCTGTAGAACCCAACAGAAGCAGCCCGGATTACGGCAAGCGATATGATGACCTCGGACTCGAAAAAGATGTCTACGTCAACAAATCGTTCAATGCCCGTTTAGGCTGGAACATCGGCAGAAACGACCGTGTTGAAGCCTCCATACAGACCTTTAACTCACTGACACAGTATGATGCCTCCACCTATGATTTCGTCACAGGCGTCTCAACACCGACGGATGATCCGACACCCGAGCAGACCCTCCAAAACCGTTTTTACAGCGCCTCCTACAAGCACAGCAGCACAAACAGCGACATGACTCTCCAGTACAACTACTCGACTTTCGATCGGAATATCAAAGACAGCTACGGGCAGTACCACTACAAAGGCGCCGTCAATGAGGTCAAACTTGACAGCAGACAGACCTACCTGAAGGACTCCTTTGTACGTTTTGGGACCTCGTACCAGGTGTTCAAGCAAAAAGAGGTGGTCGCAGGTGAGGACAAAAACTATAATAACAGTGCGCTCTTTCTGACCAACTACAACAGCGTCGGCCTTCTCGCTTCGCTTGAGACGATCATCACTGAATCGATCCGTTATGACAGCTACAGTGCTTTCAACAATGCCTTCACCGGAAAGATCGGTGTAAAACAGTACCTTTACAACAGCTATTACGTCAGCGCAAACCTTGGCACAGGCTACAATATCCCGACACTCGGGCAGCTATACGGCCCATGGAGCCCAAACCCGGACCTGGAGCCCGAAGAGGTCATAACCGGCGATATTACCCTGGGCAACGACACGCTTTGGATAACCGGGTTTTATAACAGCATTGACAACCTGATCGAATACGGTTATCCCATGTACACGAACGTCACTGGAAGGTCAACGCTTAAAGGGGCCGAAGTCGGTTACAGGGACTACTTTGCCGACCGTGTGGGCATCACCGCCAACTACACCTATTTGAATGCTAAAGATGCCGACGGTAAAGACCTTGCCCGCCGCCCTAAACACCAGCTCGACGCCTCTGTCGTCTACTACGCGACGGAGAACTTCGATCTCGGCCTCAACGGCCAGTATATCGGCGAACGCTACGACGCAGCCGACAAGCAGGGGGCACAAACAGGCAGATACGTTCTGGTCAACCTTGTCTCCAACGTCAAGGTCAACGACTATCTCTCTGTTTATGGTAAAGTTGATAATATTACAGACAGATATTACCAGACCGTCGACGGTTACGCCACCGCAGGGCGCAGCCTCTACCTCGGGCTTAACGCCCAATATTAGGAGCTTTATGAACATTTTAAAACTCTCAGACCAGACACAAAGTTCCCTGCCGGCAGGCAAAGCAGACTTCATCCTGGCCGCCTCCGTCACCCGTACCTGCGAGATAGAGGGGATTACCCAGGCGGGGATTCCGGGCAAGATAGCATTGACACCGACGCTCGATGCCGAGTTTCTGGTCACGGGCAAGGTCTTCAGCCTTGATAATATGGCGGAGACGGCGACAGGCATTCCGACACCGGGGCTCTTAACCCGTGCCGTGCATACCCTGACCCCCTTTTCAGCCATCCATATCGTCGATTTGGGACTGAAAACAGCACCACAGCAGATCGATGTTGTAGCACTCGGACTGAGCCCGTCACCTTCCATCACGGAAGAGGCATCTTTTGATGCCAAAGCCGTCTTCGAGAAAGGGCGTGCCTATGCCAAGAGCTACCGGCTGAGCGGTGATTACGTCATTCTTGGAGAGAGTACTCCATCAGGCACAACCACAGCACAGGCGGCCATACAGGCACTGGGACTGAAGACAGACGGCCTCTTTGCCTCATCGTTTAAAGAGTCACCTGTCACGATCAAAGAGGAGACCATCGCTAAGGCCCTCGCCAAGATCAAGCCCAATATGTCGTTTTTTGAAAAACTTGGCCACACTGCCGACCAGACCCTGCTCTTTAGCGCAGGATTTATGCTCGAAGCCTCCAAACGTTTCCACGTCGTTCTGGCCGGAGGGACACAGATGGCCGCGGCACTGCTGATCGCCGACAGGCTCTCGACCAAAGAGTCCATCTGGTTCGACCCGAGACACATCACCCTCTGTACCACCGGCTGGATCGCCCATGACGGCGCTTCTAACATCAATCTCCTTCTTCAGCAGCTCTCATTCCGAAGCAAAGCGGTCTATACGGAGTTCCGTTACGAAGATGCCAAGATCCCGGTACTCAAACTCTATGACGAAGGTGAAGCCAAAGAGGGTGTCGGTGCTGGAGCTGCGATCGCCTACGGCTATATGCAGGGTCTTTCACAGCAGCAGATCACTGCACGTGTCGAAGCCCTGATGAGCGGTGAGATCTAGATGACCCTCTTCATCGGCGGTATCAAAAGCGGCAAGTCCTACCATGCAGAGCAGTACACCAAGGCTCTTCAAGAGGGTGTAAAGCCCTACTATCTTGCCACGACCGAATTCATCGATGAAGAGCTTCACGAACGCATTGCCATCCATCAACAGCGTCGAGAGGAGCACTTTGCTACCCTCGAAGAGCCGCTTGACCTCTACAAGGTGCTGAGACAATGCGACGGGCCTGTCTTGGTGGAGTGCACTACGATGTGGATCAACAATATGCTCTACCACGGCCATACCAAAGAGCAGATCGTTGAACACATGGAGCAGGTGCTCACCCTGCCGAACGACCTCGTCTTTGTCCATAACGATGTCGGCAGCGGTATCATCCCCGACAACGCCCTCTCCCGCCGGTACGTCGACATCAGCGGCATCGTTTCGCAGATGATAGCAAGCCAATGCGATGAAGTCTACCACTGCATCGCCGGCATTGCCACCAGAATTAAGTAAAGGGGAGAGAGTGAAGAGCAAAGAAGAGAGCGAAAAGACCAGTAGCTCGCAAAGCGAGGATTCCAACATTCCTAATTCAACATTCAACATTCAACATTCGGCCAAAGGCTTCGCGTTGGCCGTAAACATGTTGACGATCATCCCCTTTTTTAAGATCCACGATTTTTTCAAGGGGATCAACGGATACGCAGTGATGTCCTATCCTGTCGTAGGCGCACTTCTTGGCGGCATCTTATGGCTTCTCTACACCCTCTTGCTCCCATTTTTCCCTGAAGTCCATCTTCATATAGTGCTTTTTGTGCTGTGGGTTCTTTTAACAGGGGCACTGCATCTTGACGGTTTCTCTGACACCGTTGACGGTCTTTTTGTTCCTAAAGAGCGTGCCGAGGAGGTGATGAAAGACCCGCATACCGGCGGTATGGGGATGATCTTCACCGTCACCTTTCTGATCTTCAAAGCCTCTAGCCTCTGGTTTTTGGAGGCGATCTGGCTGCTGCCTGTCATCCTGATGCTCTCGCGTTATAACACGGTATTAGCCATCTACTTTTTTCCCTACATCCGCAAAGAGGGGATGAGCACCCTGGCAAAACAGGAGTTCACAAAAAAACAGCTCATGATTTCTACAGCAGTGGTAATTACCGTTGTCGTCCTGAGCAGCAGCTGGCTTCTCCTTGCCGTATCGCTATTGACACTGCTGCTTATCAAGCACTTTTTTGTCAAACGGCTCGGCGGTTTCAGCGGCGACATTTACGGTTTTCTTATCGAAGTAACGGAGCTGCTCCTTCTTAATATCCTGCTCATTGGAGTAGCAGCATGACCATTACCCTAGTACGCCACGGCGAAGTCGAAGAGGCTTATCACCGCTGCTATAACGGCCATAACGACATCGCCTTGTCACCGAAAGGTATCGCAGAGGCAGCGCGCCTCGGCGCCTATTTTCAAAACCACGATTTCGATGCCCTCTACTGCTCCGACCTGAAACGCTGCCGCCAGACCCTGAGCCCAATAATTCAAAATTTAAAATTGACCAAAGGAAATACCCTCGGGTGCAACATTCAAAATGTACACTACACCCCGCAGCTGCGCGAAAAGTCGTGGGGGCGCCATGAGGGGATGACCTTCGATGCCATCACAAAACAGGAGGGGCTGAAATATCTCGATTTCATCCAGTGGATCAACGCTCTGGACGGCGAACCCTATGACGCCTACATCGGACGTATCGAGACTTTTTTCACACGGGAACTGCCGCTGACACCCCATAACAATGTGTTAGTCGTCACCCACGCCGGCGTCATCCGCGTCCTGATGCACCTCCTGCAGAAGATCCCGCTTGAAGAGGCTTTTAGCGTCGATTTTCCTTACGGAGCCTATACTACCCTTAACACATCCACCTCGGAATTCGGAGCGATACGATGCGTCTGATCATCTCTCTTTTAATCGCGCTGTCACTCTTTGGCAGTGAACGCATCATTACACTGAGTCCGGCCGTCGCGGAGATCACTGCCGCTCTCGGCGCGGAAGATGAGATCGTCGGTGTGAGCGAATATACCTATTTTCCGCAGAGCCTGCAGTCGCGTCCCAAGATAGGCGGCTATTTCTCTCTCTCTCTTGAAAAGATCATCGCCCTGCGCCCCACGATTGTTATCGGTCTGCCCCATCAAGAAAAATTACTCAGCCAGCTCGAGAGTTTCAAGATAAAGACCCTGCAGCTGCAGCTTAAAAAGATCGATGACATCAAACACGCCATCAACACCGTTGCGACAGAGCTAGGCAGAGAAGAAGATGCCAAAGGGCTCATCAAAACGATAGAAGAGAGCCAAAGAAGTGCTCCAAAACTCCCGGACAAAAAAGAGGTGCTGATCGTTTTCGCCAACGCCAGCGGTATTGACAAAGGTGTTTATGTGGCGGGGCATGATCTCTATTTTGAAGAGATCCTGCACCTGTGCGGTGCCCAGAATGCCTACAAAGAGACCTATAGCGCCCAGCCGCTTCTCCATATCGAAGGGCTGATCGCCACCAACCCGGATACGATTTTGTTGCTGTTCGGTCAGCTCGATCGGTTTGATGCAGAGGCCGTTATGCAGTCGTGGCAAAAGCTGCCTATCAATGCCGTCAAAAACCGGAGTGTCAAGATCATTCAGAGCGATTACCTGCTCATTCCGAGCCATCGCATCGCCAAAAGCATCAAAACGATCTGTGAGGCGATCCAATGATCAGTGTCAAAGATCTCTCATGCGGCTATAAAAATCCTGTTTTACAAGGGATCAATTTCTCCTGTGCAAAAAACATCTCTGTTTTGGGGGCCAACGGCGTCGGTAAAAGCACCCTGGCAAAAGCGCTTTGCGGTCTCCTGCCCTATGAAGGGGAGATCGTGATCAATGATAAGCCCCTTGAAGCCTACACCGCCAATGAACGCGCAAGGACCATCACCTACAATCCGCCGAAACTGGCAATTTTTGACGCCTTTATAACCTTCGAAGAGTTCATATTGATGGGACGCTATCCGCACACAACCGCCGTCAAAAACTACACAAAAGAGGATAAAGAGCTTGTCGCCGCGCTGTTGGCAGAGGCAGCCCTGTCACCGCAACACGCCATCACCGAACTAAGTTCGGGTCAGCAGCAGCTGGTTTTGATTGCGCAGGCCCTTGCACAGGAGAGCAAGATCATTCTCTTCGACGAGCCGACGGCCAATCTTGACCCGAAACACGCCTATGATTTTTATCACGCGTTGAAAAATCTGCCCGAAGAGACCCAAAAGATCGTCATCACCCATGATATACATTTTGCCAAGGCACTGGGCTATCCTGTCTTGTTCATGCACCAAGACCGTGTCAGCCTCTATCCGGAGCCGCAGCAGTTCTTCACACCCGGGAATCTAACCTCCTGCTACGGGGTCGCTTTCAGTTCGGACGCACAGAGTCCGGAGGTACATTATGATTAAAATCTCTCTCATCACACTCCTGCTGCTGCTCACGCTGGTCTCGCCCTTTGTCGGCAGTGTCAGCCTTGATCTGGAGACCATTTTTGAAACCGGCTCCATAGCCCATCAGATCTTTTTCGAACTGCGTCTGCCGCGG
>JAQIBF010000076.1 GCA_027859195.1 Helicobacteraceae bacterium | reverse complement strand
CAACCGGGATACAGTACGGACTGCACATCGATGAGTATCTTGATGAGAGACGCGACCCTGTCAAGTCAACTGAAGCAGCTGCAAGGTACCTGAACTCTCTTCATAACCGTTTTGGAAAGTGGTATCTGGCTGCCATGGCCTACAACTGCGGTGAGGGGTGTGTCTTAAATGCAATCGATGAGGCAGACGGTCGGGATGATGCTGCTGTCCTTTTGGATGAAGAGAAAAAGTATCTTCCCAAAGAGACACGAGACTATGTCCGAAAGATCCTCTCTTTTGGTCTGATGGGTATTGATGAAAACGAGATGATCAATACAGACTACGGCTACTTGATGAACCGTGCAAACCTTAACTCTATCGCAACAATAGCCCTCCCTAAGGGCGAAAAGTTAAGCCGGGTAGCGGACATGCTTGGTATAGATGAAAAAGAGATGCGTAAGCTCAACCGTCACTTTACTTATGATTTTGTACCGCCGTTTTCTGAACATTGTGATGTCTACATCCCTTACAACAAGCTCAACCGATTTAACCAGGAGTACAAACCTTGCGATCTCAATAAGATCTATCTTGTGCATATTGTCAAGTCGGGTGAAAATCTCTCACGTATCGGGGCAAAATATAAGGTCCCGTACAGAGTCATTAAAGAGTTTAACCATCTAACGTCAAACTATCTTCGTACGAAACAAAAACTGATTATTCCAACCACACCTGCACTTTTGAATAAATACAAATTCAAGTTTGCAGCGAACAGCTATGTTGTACGTCCGGGCGACACACTCAATGGTATAGCCAAGCGTTATAAGATCAGTCTCAGCAAACTCAAATCGCTCAATGAACAAGAGGGAAATATTATCCATGTCAGCGACAAACTTATCGTACCGCCGTTGCCACTGAATAAAAATGCCTATGTCGTCAAGTCTGGCGACAATCTAAGTATTATTGCCAAACGTTATAAAGTGAGTGTACAAACACTCAAGACGAGAAACAACAAAGACTCTGATGTCATAAAAATTGGAGAAAAACTGCGTGTATATTAAACTCATTTCAATTGTACTTTTTGTATCAATCTTTACCGGCTGCAGTACCCGCGGTGTCAAAAGCCACAGTTCCAATACATCACACAGCGGTTCAGCAAAAAAATACAACAGTGTACAGTCTAACAACAGTCGAAACTATGTTCACCCGACTATGCGTCCCTACACAGTTTTTGGAAAGCGCTACTATCCTACTAAAGTACGTGTAGGTGAGACTTTTAGCGGTGTCTCAAGCTGGTATGGTCCCGACTTTGACGGTAAAGCGACATCAAGCGGAGAGATCTATGACATGCACGACCTGACTGCTGCACATAAGACACTTCCTATGAATACGATTGTAAAAGTGACAAACATGGAAAATCGCAAAAGCGTTGTTGTGAGAATCAATGACCGCGGTCCTTTTGTCGCCACACGTATTATTGACCTCTCAAACAAAGCTGCACATGAGATCGACATGGTTAAAAAAGGGACGGCCAATGTCCGTCTTGAAATCATTGGGTTTAAAGATAGAAATGATAAAAAGACAGAGACGAAACTAGCCTTTAACACCACGCCAAAAGAGGTACTCACCTATGACACCTACGCCTTACAGATAGGTTCTTTTTCAATAATCGACGGTGCACTTAAGACCCAGGAAGAGTATGACGGCTATAAAGGTTACCATACCATCATCAAAGATACAGAGTATAATAATAAAAGAGTTTTTCGTGTCTGGCTCAGCGGTTTTAAGTCTGAGGCTGAGGCGCGTGACATTAAAGTCAATTCACCTTTTGAAAATGCATTTATAGTTGGAGAATAAAATATGATATCAAAGCAGAGAACGACAAAAGAGACAGAGATCTCGGTAGAGCTGGAACTTCATGGCTCAGGTAAAAGCAGTATTGACACAGGTGTCGGTTTTTTTGACCACATGCTGGAGGCCTTTAGCAAACATGCACTGATCGATCTTAATGTCAGTTGCAAAGGTGATACGCATATCGATGATCACCACAGTGTTGAAGATGTCGGTATTGTTATTGGTCAAGCGCTTGCGCAGGCGATCTATCCTATTGAAAATGTTGAACGTTACGGTAATGCCACCGTCGTCATGGATGAGACGGCTGTCGAGTGCGACATGGACCTGAGCGGGCGTCCTTATTTGCACTATGAAGTAGATGTCAACGGGAAAGTGGGCAGTTTTGACACCGAACTTGCAGAAGAGTTTTTTCATGCCGTTGTTTTGAATGCACGTATCACAGCACACATTGTTATGAAACGCGGACGCAACAAGCACCACATCCTGGAAGCTTCGTTTAAAGCGTTTGCAGTTGCCCTTCGCCGTGCGACCGCCAAAAATGAGCGTACAGGTATTCCAAGTACTAAGGGTGTTCTGTGATCGATCTCATCGTCTTGGACGTGGATGGCTGTCTAACCGACGGTAAGATCATCTACTCTGATTCCGGTGATGAGAGTAAGAATTTCAACGTCAAAGACGGTCTTGCGA
Source organism: Helicobacteraceae bacterium (assembly GCA_027859195.1). GTDB lineage: Bacteria > Campylobacterota > Campylobacteria > Campylobacterales > Sulfurimonadaceae > Sulfonitrofixus. Next base: position 5,114 of record JAQIBF010000076.1, on the reverse strand, counting down.
TCAGTTCATGGATAAGAATGGGGCATCAGGCCGTTATTATTACCGGCCGTCATTCTCGATTGCTCGAAAGACGCGCCAAAGAGTTGGGTATTACGCAACTTCATCAAGGTGTTAAAGACAAGGCAGCACTGCTTAAGAAGCTAAGTGAAGAGCTGAACACGCCCTTACGGAATATTTCCGCTATCGGTGACGATCTGAACGATTACAAGATGCTATCGATGGTCGGACTCTCTTTTACACCCCAGAATGCCTCGTCTCATTTTAAAAGAGTTGTGAACAGGTTTTGTAAAGCAGACGGCGGAGAAGGTGCTGTCAGAGAGATGATTGAAGCTCTTTTTGAGATCAATGATGAAGTCGGTGAATTTTTAGCATTATGGCAATAAGTGCAAACTATTTTTTTATCGCTATAGGGTTGTTGTTGACAGCTATCCTTCTCTTTTTTCAACCTATACCAATTAAAGATACGATGGCGGATAATGTTAATGTCGCCGAGTTGGAACTCCGCAACTTTACACTCTATGAATTAGGTTCTGACGGTCTTAAAGACATCATGATCGGTCACTATGGATTTCGATATACCGACCGCATTGAAGTTGAGGAAATCGACTATACCGACAATGCAGGTAAGCAGCGAAACAATCTGCAAGCCGATTTTGGTGTTTATAACAATAAAGACCTTATCACCCTTGAAGGGAATGTCCGATATTATCGCGAAGATGGAATGAAGTTCAGATCCAATGTAGCAGTTATCAACCAAGTTGATGAATCCATTACGGCCGCTGGTCCTTTTACAATGAATAAATTTTCGGACAATGTAGTTGGCACTGATCTTTTTTATGACACCAAAAACGGCTTGACCAGGGCCAAAGATGTCACAAGTATTTTCACTTTAACTGAGTAAGGAACCAGATTTGAAATATATTTATCTTTTAACATTTTTTCTACTTATTTCTCTGCAGGCAGAGCAGCTGAAAGTTGTTGCTAACAGCTTTAATGGTGATGAGAAAAGTGGTATAACGGTCTTTAAAGGTGACGTAAAGATCGCTAAAGGCTCAGATGAGTTAAATGCTTCAAACGTGACAATTTACACCAATGCAAAACGTAAGCCGACCAAGTATATTGCAATAGGAAATGTCTCTTTTTTTATAAAAACAGAGAATGAATCGAGATATAAAGGCACAGCGGGTAAAGCTATTTTTATACCTGCAAACAAAGAGTACCACTTTTATGAGAATGTACATATTGAACAAATAGACGAAAAAAAAGAGATAATTGGCGAAGAGGTCATTATTAACACTGTCGAAGGCAAAGCTCGTGCCAAAAGGGGCGATACCAAACCTGTTGTCATGACCTTTGAAATAGACGAAGAGGAAGAAAAATGATCGAGATAATCAATTCAACATTTGTGACATCGGCGGCAAATGTCCTGGGTGCCCCAGAGAACGAGTACCTAAATGAAGTGGTCTTTATGGCCCGATCAAATGTAGGTAAAAGTTCACTTCTTAACGCCTTGAGCAACCGAAAAAGTCTTGCAAAAGTCTCTTCGACACCCGGTAAGACACGTCTGATCAACTTCTTTGATGTCACTATGATAGATCGTGACATCAACGAGAGAATGGAAGCCAAATTTGTCGACCTTCCTGGTTTCGGTTACGCAAAAGTCTCTAAGTCTATCAAGTCTGATTGGGAAAAAAACCTGACAGATTTTATCGCAGAGCGTAAACAGATCAAGATCTTTTTACATCTTATCGACTGCCGTCATCCGGGACTTGAGATAGACCAATCAGTTGCTGATTACCTTGATCAGGTCTGCCGCGAAGACCAGGTGATCGTTCGTGTCTTTACGAAGATAGATAAATTGAACCAAAAAGAGCAGGGCAAACTATTACGTGACTATCCAGGTGCTATTTTAGTCTCCAGTTCTAAGAAACGTGGTCTGCACAAACTTATTTCTATCATCTACAACACTTTGCATGACGATGTTGAGGGCATTGAGGTTCAAGATGATTAAGTATCGCAAGGCAACACTTCTCGATATACCGGCCATGCAGATACTTGTCAAACCTGAAATCGAAAGCGGTGTTATCTTAAAACGTGATAACGACGAAGTTGCGACCAACATCCGTTCTTATCATCTTGCTTTTGATGACGAGAGACTCGTCGGCTTTTGTGCTCTGCATATTCATACAATGACCTTGGCAGAAGTGCGTTCACTTATTGTCGATATCTCAGTCAGAGGCACTGGTGTCGGCTCAAATCTGATCAAAATTGCCTTAGAAGAGGCAAAAGCTCTCGGACTTAAAGAGGTACTCTCACTAACATACCAGCAAGCTTTTTTTGAGCATCTTGACTTCAAAGAAATCCCTAAAGAATCTCTGCCTGAACATAAAATTTGGGCTGACTGTATTAACTGTAAACACTTTCCTATATGCAACGAAGTATCACTTATCCATTCTATATAAAAGCAGGAATGCTTTTTATCATCTATCTCATTTATGAGAGCCTGAGTAATATCTACCTCTCTTTGCCGCCGCTTTTCGGCGTGCTTTTTTTCTATTTCATTCGTTCTTTGGACAAACAGGATATCTCATTGCTGCTGCTTGTTGTGGCTTTGTTGCTTGTATATGAGGCAGATAAAGGGTACCTCTTTTTAAGTTCTCTTGTCTATTTCTCTTTTGTTTACAAGTTCGTACTTCCCCGACTTGAACAGTCCATTGAGTGTAAACGCTGCCTCCATTTCATCTACATTCTCTTGGCTTACATAGGCTTTTGGCTTTTTTCACTACTGCTGCAACAGGTCTTGTGGTTTGAGTTTTCTACTATTGACTGGCATGTCGTCTGGTACATATTTTTTGAGTTTTTATTGGTTGGTCTACTATGAGAATGCGCTTGCTTATCTCTTTTTTCTCTGTAGTATGGCTCTCTTTGCTTATACGCGTTTTCTATCTCTCCGTACATTCCAACAGCTACTACTCGACGCTCTCTTCACATAACACGATTAAAACGGAGAAGATAGCACCGATACGCGGTGAGATTCACGATCGCGACGGCCGACCTATTGCCATCAACAAGCTTGGCTTCTCGATCAAACTGCAACCGCATCTTAAGACGAAAGGTACGATGAATGAACTTGACGAGGCCATAAAGCTTCTCGTCAGTTATCTTCCAGAGCTCAATGCCACCAAGATCCGTCAAAACTACATACTCGACGACTCCTATTATAATCATCATGACATCCGTGTTGTTGACTTTATCTCATATGAAAAGATCATGCCTGTTTATTCACCGCTGCATCTAAATGATCATATTTTAGTGATCCCTGCGCCAAAACGTCACTATCCCTATAATAGTATGGCGGCCCATGTCATTGGCTATGTTGCCAAGGCAAACGTAAAGGATGTCGAACGGGACGATCTTGCCAAGCTGATAGGTTTTACAGGAAAAAACGGTATTGAGAAGTACTATAACAGCTATCTAGAGGGGCTTGCCGGTGAACGAAAGGTCAAGGTCAGTGCACAAAATGAAGTCATTGAAGTCTTAAGTAAGACCAAGGCTATTGAGAGTCGTGACCTTACACTTACACTGGATATGCGTTTACAAGAGTACGTCAGTGAACATTTTAATGCCCAAGCAGGTGCTGTGATCATTATGGGTGTCAATGGTGAGATCTTAGCTGCGGGCAGTTTCCCTGAGTATGACCTAAATACTTTTGTCTCCGGGATCTCTACTGCATACTGGAAAGAGCTTATTAACGACATTGACACACCCTTTACCAACAAGCTTATTAATGGTCTGTATCCGCCGGGTTCAACGATTAAAACAGGTCTTGGTCTTGTATACCTTAGTTCAGGCATCAATCAGTGGTGGAATGTGAACTGTGTAGGGACCATGAAACTCGGTAAACGTAACTTTCGCTGTTGGAAACACAGTGGCCACGGTACAACGGACATTCGTAAAGCGATCCGTGAAAGTTGTGATGACTACTTCTATAAAGCAAGTCTAAAAGTCGGTATCGCAAACATGAGCTATGGCCTTAAACAATTCGGTCTGGGCAGTAAAACAGGTGTAGACCTTCCCAATGAGTTTATTGGAACTGTACCCAACCGTGAATGGAAACGCAAACGTTTCAATCAACCTTGGTACATCGGTGAGACACTTAACACCTCTATCGGGCAGGGTGACTTTTTGACAACCCCGCTTCAGATGGCACAGTACACTGCACTGATGGCTACCGGTCAGCTGGTTACACCCCACTTGGCTAAGCAGATAGGTGATGAAGAGTATCTACCCGAATATAAAGATGTGTTGACACCGGAACAACACGAAAAGCTGCCGATTATTCAGCAAGCTATGCGACAGGTGTGTCAGTCTAAAACAGGAACGGCAAGTCACTTCTTACATTCCAAAGTTCCGATGGCCGGCAAAACCGGTACGGCACAGGTCATCGGGATTTCTCAAGAAGTCAAGCAGCGTATAAATGAGAGAGACATGAAGTACTACACGCGTTCACACGCTTGGTTTACGACCTATGCACCGGCTGATGATCCACAATACATCGTAACGGTACTTGTCGAACATGGCGGTCATGGTGGTGTTGCTGCCGGTGGTATGGTCTCTGATATTTACGATAAGATGCTTGAGCTGGGCTATATTAAGGGTGTCGCTAAGAAGTAGAACTCCTGGTTGACACCAGGAGAGAAAGATATTGGGAGCGGGCGTTACTCCTCTTTGAACTTGTAAAAATCTTTGTTCAGGTATTTTGCAACATCTGTCACGTCTTCATCGAACCAACCAGCATCAGTGTTTGCTTGACACGCTTGTACACGCTGCTCAAGCTGTTTAAAGTTATGGATTTTTTTTGCGCTTCCGAAGTCACTTAAGTTGTGACACTCCATACACGTTGCCTCGTTAAACATCGCTTTACCTTCTTGAACACCGGCAAAGGCACCTGTGGTTACCAGTATTCCTGCGATCAGAAAGCTGACTTTACTAAAATTTATCATCATTGTATCCTCTTTATTGTGTGTTTAGATGGGAGCAGTATACCATGTAATTTTGTTCTTGCAAATAGAAATAAGTCTATAAATAAGTAGTAAAAAGAACCTATCCTAAAG
>JAQIBF010000015.1 GCA_027859195.1 Helicobacteraceae bacterium | reverse complement strand
GTGTGTGAATTTTCTACTTTTAAAATACTTCCACGATGCTTTTGCTTTATCATTATCAGTATGCAGTTCAGCCAAACCGGCACCTTCATTTCTCATCAGTTTACTCCATGTCCGCTTCTTCTTGGATGCGGCAACTTCTAGTCCGCCCCCATGACATTTACGACACTCTTTTACATAAACTTTCTGCCCTTTATAAACAGCAGCCTCAGCAGAACCAAGTCCCAGCACAGTTAACGCGAGTACAGACATTACAATCTTTTTCATATACAAGCAACCTCATTTTTAATATCATCTATGTTACATCATAAAAAATAATATTACCCTTAACATACTCCCTAAATAAGTATAGTTGATTGAGGGTATTTGATTTGTTACGCATTAATAATATAAAAAAGAGGCACTGTAATAGTATTAATTTAATACTGTTAATTAATAATTAAATTTGGTATAGATTCTCAAGTTCTTTGTCTAAATCCCACAGACCTTTTGACTTAAGGGACTCAACCACCCCTTGGGTACATGTAACGTCATCCGGCCAACGGCGTTTAAATCCATCTAATGCGTTTTTATTGGTACCGTCAACATAGACAACATCATCAATAATCTTAAGATCACGCTGTGCATCAAGGTTATTAACAATCCGCCACGTTAGCATATAAGGGTTGTCAATGTTGTTATTTTTGACATCTACAAAGGCAACGATACTCAGATGGCTGCCTAGATCATGAAGTAAGGCCACACATTCACTTACCGTTCTGGTCTTTTCTACTGTTACAACCGTAATAGGGTTGGGTGTCATTAACATATATTGACGGAGATCTTGAACCTCAGGAATCCGTTCTTTTACTAACTCTAAAAGTTTGTCGTCACTTAGCAATTCTGGCATTTGAGGATTGAATTTGAGTGTTGCATCAATGCCCAGTTTACCGCCTACCAGCGCTTCCGGACTTGAGTGGTCAAGAGCATCGGTGATCCCTTCGGAGATAAAGAGCATCTTTGGTGAAAAACGGTCAAGTACATATTTTGCCATAGCAAAATAGTTGTTAAGTGCCGGCCCTTTATCATCAATAAACAAGGCATGTTTGACAAAGCTCATCTGACCTGCACCCCAGAAAACATGCATAAACTGTTTAGCATGTCCTTTGTAAAGCGGTTGCATCTTGGCCAAAATAAGATTATGGAAAACACCATTCTCAGGCATATGGTAGTCAATAAGGTCGGGGGCATTGGTTTTAAGCAGTGGCAAAAAGATGCGCTCTGTCGCCCAGCCCATGTATTTATCTTCAAGCGGCGGCTTTCCGACCACTGTTGCTAGGAACATGGGATCTTTTTTATGGGTAATTGCACTTACTTCCATAACAGGGTAAGGTTCTTCAAGGGTGTAATATCCGGTGTGGTCACCAAAGGGGCCTTCTATTTTCATCGTCTGCGGGTCAACCCACCCTTCGATCACATAATCTACATCTTTAGGGATGTACAACGGTGTCGTTATGGACTTGACAACTTCGGCCTGCTTTTTTGTGACAAAACCATAAAGAAGCAACTCATTCACTCCATACGGCAGCGGTGCCGTAGCGCACCATGTATACAGAGGGTTCCCACCGATACCGATACTCACAGGCATCTTTTTACCCGCACGCTGATACTGGTCAAAAAAGTGTGATGCATCTTTATGGATCTGCCAGTGCATACCAAGATGATTTTTGTCATAAACTTGCAGACGGTACATTCCCAGGTTAACCATCGCGCCGTCAAGACTTTGCGTATAAACCTGCCCCATCGTGATAAAAGGTCCGCCGTCTTGTTCCCATGTCGTTAATACAGGGAGGTCATATAGGTTTACATCGTCACCAAGATGTTTGACAGCCTGACATTCACCCTCTTTTTTAAGACGTTTTGGAAAGACATTTTTCATCTTGAACAGGTCGCCCAACATAGAGATCTTGTTGCCTAAACCCTCGGGCGGTTTCATATGAAGAAGCTTTGTAATCTCATCAGCAACAGACTCGATCTTGCGTCCAAACAGAAGCTCGGTACGTCGGTATGAACCAAAAAGATTCATCACAACCGGTACATTAAAGCTTTTATTGTTTTTTTTATCAACAGGATTCATAAAAAGAAGCGCTTTCCCGCCGTCCTTTTTTTTCACTTCCATGTAGGCAAGATGTGGAATCTCTAAATAGATATCAAGTTCATCTTCAATGATGGTAAGTTCATTATGTTTTTTTAGGAGTTCGACTGTTTTTTGCATACAAGATCTTTTAATGAAGTATGTGGGAATATCCCACAATTGGTCAGCTAGAGTGTACTAGGAATATTATTTGCTTCTACTTCTGCACGTTCAAGAAGTTCTCTGGCTCCTTTATCTATAAGACGCTGTGCCATTGCACGTCCGGCACCTTCGAAGTTCTCTTTAGAGATAACGTGTGTCTCACCTAAGACCTCTCTGCCGCTTGGCAAGCCTAGCAATGAACGGATCATCACTTCACCACTATCTTGCACAAATGCGTTGACACCGATAGGCACTTGGCAACCGCCTTCCAACATGTCAACAAAGTCACGTTCAATGGTTGTCTCAATGCGGCTGTACTCATCTTCAAGCTGCTCAGCAATTTTAATGATTTCAGGATCATCAATACATTGAATACCGAGTGCACCTTGACCCATTGAGGGAATCATCTCCATCAACGAGATGGGGTAAATGTGTTCAACCGCGTCTAGAAGCTGTAAACGGCTGATGCCTGCTGCGGCCAAGATAATAGCATCATACGCACCCTCTTTAAGTTTACGAATACGCGTATCAACATTACCTCGGAGGTCTTTGATCTTCAGGTCAGGACGAATGCGTGCAAGATGCATACGGCGGCGAAGAGACGATGTCCCTACTGTCGCACCTTCAGGAAGGTTCTCTAGGTCTGTGTACTTTTCTGAAAGCATTGCATCACGCACATCTTCACGTTCAGTGATCGCAGCCAGCACAAGACCGTCGGGCATAACTGTCGGCACATCTTTAAGAGAGTGAACAGCGAGCTGTGCTTCGCCGCGCAGCATTGTCTCTTCGATCTCTTTTAAAAAGAGTCCTTTGCCGCCGATCTTTGCCAAGGGCGTGTCAATGATCTTATCTCCAGATGTAATAACAATTTTCAGCGTTACTTCCAAACCCGGATTCTTCTCTTCTAAAACCGCTTTAATATGTTCAGATTGCCAAAGAGCGAGTTTAGAACCACGTGTTGCAATTGTTAATTTATTCATTTGACCTTCACTTCTTTGTATTTATTTTTACCGGCATCTTTTTCGCCGTCAAAGAACATAGTAGGTGTCCCCTGAACCATTACTTTTGCAGCAATACTTTTATCACGAGCAAACTCTTTTTCAACCGCTGGTGTATGGATATCTTCTACCGTGATCGATGTCCCGACTGTTTTATTAAACGCACTCAGGATCTTTTTTTCATCCATTTCACGTGCATTGATCTCAACTTTATACAGCTCTAGGATCTTGCCGTGAATGCCTTTCTGTTCTGCAGCTATAGCTGCTTTAGTAAGCGTAACTGCAGCCGGGTGAAGCGCTGGAAGTGGAAAGTGGTAGTAGTATACAGCAAAGTCATTAGGATATTTTTTCATATAACTGACCGCTTCCGGGACAAAGGTACGACAAAACGGACAGAGTGGGTCCGAGAAGATCGCCACTTTGTGTTTAGCACCGGCATTGCCATATACTAGATTTTCTTTGGTGTAAAATTCTGCTTTAAACTTAGGCGACACTGTGCTGCTGAGAGGATGCCCCGTTTTGACATTATTCATCTCTTTTGTTATAAAGTCACCATGAACAAAATAGATCATCTGCTGCTCGATGTTACGCTCTTCCGTGCCTTGTTTTACACGTGCAGTCAGGTTAACAATAACACTTTCCCAACCCTTAAGTTCTTTGACTGCAGCTCGACTGCTTACAGTGACATTAAGATTGGAGACATTTTTATTGTCTCCGATCTGTTTTTTTAAAAAATCTGTGACTTGAGCATCCGTTGCACCAAAAAGTGAAAGACTACTTACTAGAATCGTTGCTGATAATTTCGACATCAATGACATCATCATCCTTTTCTTCATGTATTTGAGTATGGGTATATCTTGAATTATTTTGATTAGTAGATTTTGCCGTAAAACGGTTAACCAACATCTTGGTAATGACCGAAAACTGCAATAAGAGACCGATAATATCCGTTAAAAAACCAGGCAGTATCAATAAGACGGCACCCAGTACCGCAAAAATGTTAAGACGCTGAAACTCTTGGACATCGATCTTCTGCATTGAAAATGCCTGCATGTTCTCAAATAGTGTCGCTCTGAAGTTCACCAAAAGGACAAAACCTACAAAAGCACTTAAGATCAGCTCCAAGAAGGTGTTAAAACCGCCGATTTGAGAAGAGAGATTGACGGAGATCATTACCTCTAAAAAGAGATAAAGTACAAAATAGATCATGACAAGCGATCCATGATCTCTGTAAAGGCCTTGTCTGCAAATACGGCTCTCTTCTCTAGCGTAGCACGTTCAACGATCTGTACATTTCCATGTTCAAGCTCTTTGCCCACAATCACAGTGTAGGGGAAACCGATGAGCTCGGCATCTTTCATCTTAAAGCCAAAACGCTCTTTTCTATCATCCAAGATGACTTCTACACCGGCATCCTGAAGCTCTTTGTAGAGCGCTTCACCAAAAGCAAGCTGCTCTGCATCTTTGATGTTAGAGACCATGACATTCACCATATAAGGGGCTGTCTCTTTAGTCCAGATACATCCCTTTTCATCATGATGTTGTTCGATCGTAGCCGCGATCAGACGGCTCACACCCATACCGTAGGTTCCCATTATAAATGGTTCTGCCTGCCCTTTTTCATTCAGAAACTCAGCTTTAAGCGGTTTTGAATAGGTAGTACCCAGTTTAAAGATATGTCCGACTTCAATCCCTTTTGTATAAAGCAGCTTACTGCTGCAGTGAGGACAGCCGTCTCCCTCTTTCGCAGTATAAAGATCAGCAAAAAGACCTTCATCAAGTACGCTCATGTCAACACCGACATAGTGGTAATCTTCTTCGTTGGCACCACAGATAAGATCTTTCCCGCCTTTTAACGAACTGTCAAAGACACATGGTACTGTTTCCATCTCAAGCGGCCCCATAAAACCTGGCACAAGCCCCAAAGCAGTCAGTTCTTCTTCACTGACATCGGCAATCTCAAGTGCTTCGGCGGCATTCACCGCTTTAACTTCCTGAAGTTCATCATCACCGCGCAAAAAGAAAAGTACGACTTGGTCACCATCTTCGTACATCATACGTTTGGCCACACACTTCATGGTGTAGTAAGGATCGACTTTAAAGAAGTTGGCAAGATTACCAATACTTTTCACATCCGGTGTCTGGAACTTATTAAAGTCCCCTTCCGGCGCTTCCGGAATCTCTTGACGATCCGAACGCTCCGCCGCTTCAACATTTGCCCCGTATTCACAGCTCTCACAAATTGCGATCGTATCTTCACCGCTGTCTGCAATGACCATCAGCTCTTTTGAACCGGAACCGCCTATCGCACCGCTGTCCGCTTCAACGACACGGAAGTCCAGACCTAAACGCTCTAAAATGCGTTTATATGATGCTTCCATCATCTCAAATTCTCTATTGAGGTCTTCGTCTGTCGCGTGAAAGCTGTAACCGTCTTTCATTACAAACTCCCGTCCACGCATCAGACCGAAACGAGGACGCGCCTCGTCACGAAACTTCGTCTTGACCTGGTACAGATTAAGAGGCAGTTGTTTATAACTCGTGACTCTGTTACGCACAAGACTCACCATCATCTCTTCATGGGTCGGCCCTAACACAAACAGGTTATCTTTACGGTCACGGAAACGGAGAAGCTCTTTTCCAAACTTCTCAATACGCCCGCTCTCTTCCCAAAGATCAGCCGGTGTCACAAAGCTGAGATCAACCTCTTGTGCACCCACTTTTGTCATCTCCTCATTGATAACGTTTTCGATCTTTTTAAGTACACGTTTTCCCAGTGGCAAGTAGTTATAAAGACCTGCTGCTACCTGTGAGGTAAAACCGGCACGTGCCAAAAAGATATGACTGGCTAAAACAGCATCTGAAGGTGCTTCTTTTGTAGTAGGGATAAAAGCTTTTGAAAAGCGCATTGACGTTCCTTAGAAAATAATTTATTGTTAGTTTTGTCCGTTAAGACCAAGTATACGTGAGAGAGCACTCATCAACGACTCCGACTCTTCTTCTTCCGTTACATCACGCAAACGTTTCATCTTATCGTGCAGAAAACGTTTAAGCACCTGTTCTGCCATCTTTTCAGCCTCTGCAGCATACTCTTTTGGCAAATAGCCGTTACGAATAGCCCGTTCGCTCTCAACTTTAGCGGCTTTCATCGCACGGAGATAGACCTCTTTGATCATCGGCTCGATGCGTTGCTGCTGCTGCATCTCATAATAGCTTTTAGTAAACTTGCGAATCACACCAAAAGAGGCCTTGGCTTCGTCTTCTCGCATAACAAGGTTCTCGTCAACAATACTTTTAAGATCATCCACCGTATAGAGCGTAATAGAATCTGATTCAAACTCTTCGATGTCTCGCGGCACCGCCATGTCTATCCAGAAACGTTCACGAATTGAGAAATTGATATCTTCTATCTTGATGATCGCTTCGGTAGCACCGGTTGCTGAGACAAGCAGATCAAATTCATCTATAACAGCTGAAAGCTCGCCAAAGTCGATGACCTGAGCATCAAACTCTTTTGCGATCTCTTCTGCTTTTGAACGCGTACGATTCATGATCGTAATCGAAGCACCTTCACGCATGAGATAACGCGCCGTTAACACCGTCATCTCACCTGCACCTATCAGCAGTGCTCTTTTACCGCTAAGATCGCCGGCATCACGCTTAAGCTGCTGTATTGCCACACTCGCAATTGAGACAGGTTTAGAAGAGATATTGGTAACATTACGAACTTCTGCCGCACATCTAAAAGCATGATGAATAACGGCAGCAAGATGCGTACCGCAAAACCCATGTTTTTTCGCAAAACTGAACGCATCTTTGATCTGACCGGAGATCTGCGTTTCACCCACTACCATAGAGTCTAGTGAGCTTACGACAGAGAGCATATGGTGAATAGCGGAGCGGTCCTCATGAATATCAGCCCGTGCTTCCAACTCATCTGCCGGAATCCCGGAACGCTTATGAAGATAGAGCAGAATCGTCATTGTAGCGGCATCAATATCACTGCAGCTGCAAAAGACTTCGATACGGTTACATGTCGAAGTCACCATCGCTTCATCTATACTTGGATCGGCGCAGATCCTGCCCAAGCAAGTCTCTTTTTGTTCATCATTAGAGAAAGCAAGTTTTTCACGTATAGCCAGAGTGGTATTTTTATGGGTAAAGCTGACCACTAAAAAGTGCATTAAAAACTTCTTTTCATCATGGATTCAATAATGCCGACAAGACGAACATCACCGGCAACAGCTTCTATGGCTTTGTCTGAAAGTTCCTGTGCTAAGGTATAAGAGCGCTCAACCGACTTGTGTTCTTTCATCTTTGCCTTGATCCATGCCGCATTCTCTTCTGAGAGTTTCTCTCTGTGATACGAGATAAGTCGTTGTTTCTCTTCACCTTCCAAAGCCTCAGAAAGGTAGATATAAGGCAGTGTACATTTGCCCTCTTCGTAATCATGCAGCGCAGGTTTACCCAGTGTCTCTTCATCAGAGACAATATCCAAGATGTCATCTATGATCTGAAATGCGATACCAAGGTTCTTTCCATAAAGCGCATAAGCCTCTGCATCTTTACCCATCAGCAGCGCAGCCGCTTTTGCCGAGGCTTCGATCAGTGCCGCTGTTTTCAGGTAAAGCATATCCATGTATACGTCTGCATCGGCATTAAAGCTCTCAGACATTCGTACATCCATCAGCTCACCGACGGAGAGTGCTGTAACCGCGTCTGCCACCGTTTTTGCGACAGCTTCATCGTATGAGACAAGCGTACTGTAGGCTTTTGAGTAGAGTGCATCGCCCAGCATAACAGCTGTTTTAGAATCTTCGGTTGCATTAACAGAAGGTGCACCGCGTCTTAGAGTCGCATCATCGATCACATCATCATGCAGAAGACTTGCAGCATGTATGAGTTCAATGATCGCACCCAGACGCGGTGCTGCTGCATTGCTGCCGGCGATTTCCAATACAAGCTTTGCACGAAGACGTTTACCGCCTGCAAGCGTACCAAAAAGACGGCGTATCTCATCATAACCAATTTCATCAACTAGCGTTAATATCTCTTTTTCTACTGTCTCTATCACTTTTGCAC
>JAQIBF010000024.1 GCA_027859195.1 Helicobacteraceae bacterium | reverse complement strand
TCTTATGGCCGACAATGCTCTCCATAAGTTTTTTGTCTGCCACAAAAAGAAGCGGTATCTTCTTTGCGGAGATCAGCGATTCAAACTCTTCATAATACTCTTTTGTAGCCAGAAGACTTTTGACCTCTATCGGCGTTTCTAAAAGTATGTTCACTACCTTGGGACTGTCCGCGATAAAACTGTTGTCTTTGCTAAAGGCATTGTCTCTTAATTGGCGATAGATCTCTAAAGAGGGGGTGTTGAGGTCGTTGATTTCAATAAGGTTCATGGCCTATTCTTGTTCCCCGAAACAGTAGGTTCTGTACAAAAACCATGCTGCGATCGATTTGTCGCTGTAGCTGTACTCCAGCTGCTGCTTTGGAATAGAGTTGTTGCGCATATAAGAGCGAACGATGCCGGTAATAAGATAACTGATAAGCAGTGTCGCGACGGCAAAAAAGTAGTCAACCATGTAGGCAACAAGCAGGGTCAAGACAACAGGCATGTAGGTGAGTTTAAAGGCAACTATATGCACTAGCCACTGGCATGGCTTTGTCTTAAAAGTGGGGGTCGGTTCTATCTCTGGGATAAAGTCATTCATGGCGGCATTATATTCAAATTGAATAAACATCGTGCAGAAAAGATATGCCTGACGAAGAAACTATGCAAAAAATAAACTTAAGACGTCACTTTACATCTCTATATTTACTGCTTTTATAGTATAAAACTGTACTCTACTATATAAAAATTATCAGGAGTGTCATATGAGCGAACCACGATTGGAAGATATGGATGATTACAAAACATTGTCGGGGGAGAAGCGCCGTATAGTTTGGGCCGTAGTTTTTGCCGGTTTGATCATCGGAACGATCTATTTTGCGGCAAAGATGTATTTTGTACCGGCTGACAGTATTCAGACAGAGGACACTATTATAAAAGTACCTGCCGTTCAAAAAGGGATGGGTGTTACGCGATAACAGTGCATCTTGAGAGCTCCTTTTGTATGGAATTTCTCTAGATCTGAGTAAAGAGCAGGTTGTAGATGTTTTCTGCTTGCGTTACTTTTTGAAAGACGAAGCAACAGGCAGTGCTATAAAAATGCTACAATGCCGCAATATTTGAAGCCCAAAGGTCAACAATGGTAACTACGATAATCGGGATATATACCCTTTACGTACTGATTAAAATCTATGTAAGTGTGATGCAGATCGGTTATGTCAATCAGGCTAAACGAACAAGTGCTGTCTTGATGAGTGCAGCAGAGTTTCTAAAGGCCGGTAACTATGCGGTCGCTAAAGAGAAACTCGCTATGTTTACGACACTTCTGGACTTTGTCCTCTTTATGGTGTGGATGAGTTTTGGTATCAGTTGGATCGAGCAGACATTTATGGTCTACGACCCGACATTCTCGACGATCCTGGCTGTATTGGCATTTATCCTGATCAACGGGCTTATCTCTCTGCCGATCGAGTACTATGAGAAGTTCGTACTTGATGCGGAGTTCGGGTTCAACCGTTCAAGCAAGGCCCTTTATATCAAAGACACTGTTATCTCGACTTTATTGACCGTTCTCTTTGGTGCTTTGATCGTCTGGGGCATTCAGGCTATCATCGCTTCGACTGAATTGTGGTGGCTTTGGAGTTTTGCCTTTATCTTCGCTGTGATCGTTCTGTTAAACATGTTCTTTCCAACACTGCGTGCACTCTTTTTCGACAAGCTCACACCGCTCGAAGATGAAGAGCTGAACAAGCAGATCGCAACGCTTATGGATAAAACGGGTTTTAAAAGTTCAGGTGTCTTTATCTCCGATGCTTCTAAACGTGATGCCCGTCTTAATGCCTACTTTGGCGGCTTGGGAAAGACAAAACGTGTCGTACTTTTTGACACCCTGTTGGAAAAGCTCTCCTCTAATGAACTGTTGGCAGTACTGGGTCATGAACTTGGCCATTTCCAACACGGTGACATCTATAAGAACATCGCGTTGATGGGCGGAATGCTCTTTGCGATGTTCGCACTTTTCGGCAATCTCCCTGATACACTGTACATGGAACTCGGCGTTCAAATGAGTGCTGCCAATATGATGATCCTTTTCATGCTGGTCATGCCGCTTCTTAGTTTTGTGATGATGCCGATTATGGGCATCGTCAGTCGTCATAATGAGTATGAAGCGGACAAAACAGGTGCTGACCTTGGCGGGAAGATGTTTTTGAGCGAAGCCCTTAAAAAACTGGTGAGTGAGAACAAAAGTTTTCCCCTCTCTCACCCTATCTATATCTTTTTCTATTACACGCACCCGCCGGTGTTAGAGCGTCTCAAAGAGCTCGGTTTTGACATACATACGCAATCAGACAGTGCATTAGAGGGTTCATGCCCATCGATAGATTAATGTCGGTTGACGAGTGGCTTAAAGAGATAACGTCGGAACTGCAAGGTGTTGTCGAACGTCCCAGACGCGAGGCGCAACTGCTTATTATGGCACTGCTGCAAAAAGATGAGCTGTGGCTGATGACGCATGCGTCAGATGTTATAGAAGAGCGTGAGAAACTTGCTTTGTGGCTTGAACGCCGCAAAGAGAATCAGCCTCTTGAGTACATCACGAATCGTGTCAGTTTTTATTCGCAAGAGTTCCACATCGAAGAGGGGGCACTGATCCCCAGACCAGAGACAGAACTGCTCATTGATGAGGTGTTGGCAGTTGCCGACAAAGATCAGGCGCTTACTATTGTTGAAGTGGGGGTCGGAAGCGGGATCATCTCGACTCTCTTGGCACAACATCTGCCAAAGGCAAGGATCATTGCCGTAGACATAAGTCCAGAGGCGCTCAAGGTTGCGAGAAAGAACATCGAAGCCTTTGGGCTCAGTGAGCGCATTGAGCTGCGTCAGGGAGACCTTCTTGAACCGATAAGTGAGAAGATCGATATTCTTGTCTCTAATCCGCCCTATATTGCAGATGGTGAACCTCTGCAGAGTAATTTGGACTATGAACCCGACCTGGCTCTGTTCGGCGGTACGATCGGCGATGAGATCATTCAGCGACTGCTTGACGAGACGCTTGCGAGAGCGATCCCTCTTTTCGCCTGCGAGATGGGGTACGACCAAAAGCCGAAGGTAACGGCCTATTTGGAAAATAGCCAGTACAACGAACTGAAATTCTACAAAGACCTGGCCGGACATGACCGCGGTTTTGTATTAAAAAGATAACAAGGAAACATAACATGACAATGAAACAGTGGACAATCGTACTCTATCTTCTTTTGGTGGCAATGACGCTGGGTGCTGTCTTGACGCTGGGCATCTTTGTGGCAGCGACGATCTTTAACTCTGACAGCTATTTGGCAGCTGTCTTGTTGGACCACTACAATGAGGGGCTGCTGATGGCAGAGATCTTCCGACGTTTCAGTTACGTCATCTCGTTTTTAGTTTTGGTGGTCTTTCTCTTCGAAGCCAACGAGTACAAGCATGGACGCCGCGACAGCTGGTCCCTTGTCAGTGCCTTTTTTGTCATCGTCAGCGGCCTGATGTTCAGCGCGGTCTACACGCCTAAGATCCTGGCGATGCAGGCACTCGGCGCCGAAGCAACACAGAGTGACGCCTTTCAGGCACTGCACATCGGCAGTGAGATCGACTTTAAGATCCTTGCGCTTGCCTTGGGTATATTGTTTATTCGCCGTATGCGTCTGATGTTTGTTCAGAAATAGATAAAAGAAGCGATAGAGAGCACTGTTTAACAGTGCCCGCATGACAGATCCTACCCGTTCTTTTATACGCAAACCCCCTGTCTTTTACCCATAATCTTCTTACAATAGTAAAACAGCGGGTGAACAAACATGTCAGTTTTGTGAACAGCAAAGTGACAACCGTTTAAAGAACTCTCTTTAAAAAGAGGATTGCGGTGATTGGCATATCTGCCGCTCTCTTCTGCAGACGATCTTTTCTCAATTAATGTGCAGGGCTATTTGTCAATATACATCTCTTTAAGCAGTTCCAGCATCTTGGCAACCGACTCTACTGAGGCTGTCTCTGATGTCGTGTGGTAACCTGTTGTCGGGACTTGCAGGGTGGTTCCCTGGATCATCCCTTCGCTGGCTGCAATCAACCTTCCCATTTCGGTGCTTCCCAAAGAGCTCTTTACCATTCCGGCACCTGCCAGCTTTTCGTTTGCTTCTTGAAGGTAACTGTCTTTGTAACCGTAAGTTATATCAAGGTCCTGACATAATTTTTCGATCTCTTCTGTTATCGGTGAGTCAAACAGTGCATTGGCATCACGGTGGCGGAGTACGATGTGCTGGGCATCGGCATGCTCTCTGCTAGGGTAGGGACTTGTATCTAATACCAGCAGCCTGTCGGTATGCGTGTTGAAACGGCGGAACCACTCCAAAAGAAAACGCCAGCTTCTCCCAGACTCTTCTTGAGCCGTAAAAAATGCCGTTCCCTGGTACCCTCGACGGTAGAGATAGACGATGATGGCGGCACTGATGACATTGTCAAGCTGTGCTGACAAAAGCCCGTTCTTGTTGGAGAGGGTGTCAACAAAGGCCACCGGTGTTCCGGGCAGTAGATGTTCAAGCCCTTTGACTTCAAAGACAAGGTTCTTACGACGCTCGCAGATGTAGGCATTGTCGATGATACCCAGACCTAAATAACATCCGGACCACGGTTCATAGGCTTGTACAGACTGCTGTTTAAACCGTTCAATAATACTCATATAGGTCTGCTCGGAGACAGAATCTCCTGTAAGATCGCCGCGGTTCTGGGTCATAAATGCAGCATACTGAAACTCATTTGGTCCGGTGCAGATGAGCCCATGACGGTCGATGTGTGCCGAGAGCATACCGCGTTTCGGCTCTTCTCCTTCAGCAACAAGCAGCCCTTCGTAGAAGGTTGTCTTAATACCGATTTCGTCCAGCTCCCGCTTTAATGAGAGAAGAAATGGCTGCTCGGAACCGACAACTGAAGGTTGACGGATCAAGTGCTTCAGTGTGTCAAGAAATCCTTGAAAAGGCTTAAGGGTGCTACTCATTTTTTTCTCCTTCTTCTACCCATTGCCGCTCCATTAAAGCAAGCTCATCTTCGGCCGTAAACACAGTTTTCGGATCCGGTGTAAAGTCCAGCGTGCGGCATCGTCCGTCGTAATCAATTTGACTAAGGAGTAATTTCATCGTCTCCATACGGGCTTTATGCTTGTTGCTCGAACGAAGGACGTGCCAAGGGGCCTTAACCGTATTGGTCTGTTTGAGCATCTTGTATTTTGTCTGCGTGAACTGCTCCCACATGCTTTGTGCCTGCAGGTCGATCTCACTCAACTTCCATTGGCGCAGCGGGTCGGTGCGGCGCTCTTCAAAACGTAAAGCCTGCTTCTCTTTGCTGACACTGAAGTAGAGTTTGACCAATAATGTCCCTTGATCGACCAAAGAGGCTTCAAATGGAACGACGTGTGTCATAAAAAGCTCATGTTCTTCTTGTGAACAGAAACCAAAGACAGGTTCGACCATTGCACGGTTATACCAACTGCGGTCAAAGAGTATGACTTCACCGCCATGAGGAAAATGCTTGATATAACGTTGAAAATACCATTGTGAACGTTCCTCTTCGCTCGGACTTCCCAAGGCAACAATACGGTAGTGTTTAGGGTTCATATAGCGGCTTACACTGCCTATCACACTCCCTTTTCCTGCCGCATCACGACCTTCAAACAAGATGATAAGTTTAAGGTTGTAACGCTCTATGTGCTGTTGAAGTTTGACTAACTCTGCCTGATAGGGCTCCAGTGCCTGACTCTCTTCATAGGACTTGATTGCTTCAGCAAGCTGCAGCTTAGTTAAATTATGATCTTTCATTCTTAATCCATCTATCAATATATAATGGAACTATACTCTTTTTTTTACATTTTTAAGCACCTGTTTTTTGCTGAATATGTACGATTGTCACACTGCTTATCAGGTCTGTTGCCTCCTTCTGTTTTACACATAAATAGTACTGAATCATGCTATGCTAATGTATATGTTTAATAATATAAGTACAGGAGTAGCCTCTATGAAAAGAGAGATAGAGTTGGTGGCTTTGCACCTCACTTCACCTTTAACACGAAGTGATATTGAGAAAGCAATGAATGTCACGCTTAAAAAGGGGATTGAAGCGACTTATTATGTCGAGATAGATGATAAAGTACTGGCCTATACGCAATTCAACGTCTTGACACTGATCAACTGGTCGCGAGTTGATATCGTCAATACACTTGAAACATTAGGGATAGAGGGTGCTGACGATTTCGATAAAAGCGGCAATTATCAGGAGTATCCTCTTCTTGTCGATACGGCTCTTGCGGAAAACTTTGCTATCGACAATGATAAGATCACTTTGAAATCGTACTCTATTATCAACTTGATGATTGTTTCTCACGTCATCTCGCAAAGTGTTGCACTGGAGATCTATGAGCAGAAGCTCTCTGATTACTATGAACAAAGCCGCTATCTGATCGACTCGGCAGATACGTATTCGATTTTTAAGCGTACGCATCTTTCACGTTTTGCAAAGCAGTTGGTTCTGATCCGTCATGACATGATGATCGATCTTCTTCTTTTGGACAAGCCGAACATACTTTGGGATAATGAAAATGCAGAGATGCTCTACAACAGACTTGCCAATATGCTTGATCTAAAAGACCGTTTTGATGTCGTCGAGTACAAGCTTAAGAGTATTAAAGATGATATTGTAATGGTCATGGATCTAACAAACCATAATCACAGCTCCTTTTTGGAGTGGATCATTATCGTCCTGATCGCAGTGGAGATCGGGATGGGTCTTTTCGAATGGTTTAAAATGGGGTTCGGACACTAGCCTATAGCAGTTGCCTCTTCTATTCGATGATGTGTTCGTCGTTTAAGCCCAATATATCGCTGTCTGAGATAGCATAGTCTTGAAAATAGTCGATCCGCTCTTCTGCCGCTTCCAGGTTTCTGAAACGTGCAATGTGAAAGACGGCGTCACCTTCTTGAACCAGAGGTATTTGGCTTTTGCCGATGATAATACCGTCAAAAGAGGATGTGATCTCAAAACTTCTATCCCCAAGCGGCTCATCAATAAAGGCGATTATCTCGTCTTTCTTTACTGAATCACCGAGCCCTTTAACGGTCCGCAGCATTCCGCTTTCAGAAGCACGTACCCAACTGCTCTCTTTAAAGATCAAGGGGTTTCTTTGGCGTTTTTTACTGCTTTTAGGCAGCATGTTCAGTGCTTTGAGAACATTGACGATGCCTTTAACGCCGATCTTGATCGCGGTGTCGTCAAAACGGAGGGCTTCTCCCGCTTCGTAAAGCAAAATGGGGACGCCGTGCTCCTGTGCTTCAGCGCGCAGCGAACCATCCCTGAGGGCTGAGTGCAGAACAACAGGCGCTTCGAATGCCTTTGCCAGTTCCAAAGTCTCTTGATTCTCCGTATTTGTACGAATTTGCGGTAAGTTTGAGCGATGAATGGCACCGGTATGCAGGTCAATACCGTAATCGCATTTTTTAACGATCTCATCAAGAAAGATCTTGGCCATACGTGCGGCAAGAGAACCTTTGGTCGAACCGGGAAAGCTGCGGTTTAGATCTCTTCGATCAGGGAGATAGCGTGAAAGCGTATTGATCCCATATACATTTACGACGGGGACCAATATCAGGGTTCCTTTGATCTTTTTGATCACCGAGAGTTTTTTGAGCCGTCTGATGATCTCAATGCCGTTTAGCTCGTCTCCATGAATGGCCGCGCTGATGAATACAGTCGGGCCTGCCGTTTTTCCGCTGATCACCTGTATAGGGATCGATGCCGGAAGGTTGTAGAGTTTAGGCAGTTCGATCTCGATGTTTTTTGTGCATCCTGCCGGAATGTCGATCCCGCAGATCTGCAGTTGTTGTTTTTTCATTAATGCCCTTAAAATCGGATATTGTATATAAGATTTGAATTTTTAGGCTCAAGTTAAATTGATTATAGTGTAGAATATTAGCACAATTACATGTAAGGAAAAGACGATTAAAAAATTAATTATCGGACGGAATGAACTCGTATCACTCCCTGACCTGCAATTTTTCGATATTGACGCAAAAATCGATACGGGGGCCTATTCATGTTCGATTCACTGTGACGATATCCGACTCAGTGATGACAATCGGAAGGTCCATTTCAGACTCCTGGATGAGTCACATCCCGATTACCACGACAAAGAGATCGTCATGCCCGTGTCTGAGATCAGACAGGTGAAAAGTTCAAACGGTACGACGCAAGAGCGTATATTTATCAAGACTCTGTTACAGTTATTTAGTCTGGACTTTGAGACTGAACTATCGCTTACCGATCGTAAAAGTATGAAATATCCCATGCTCATCGGTAGAAAGTTTTTAGAAGACCGCTTTATTGTTGATGTCTCTTTGAACTATGAATCATCCATTAAACAGAAGGCATAATTATTATGAAAATCTATATACTCTCACGAAAAGCAAGCTTATATTCGACAAATAGACTCTTTGTAGCCGCGAAGGCAAAGGGGTGGGAGGTCCGTGTTCTTGACTATCTTAAGTTTAGTATTGAAATTGCAAAAGGCGAGTTAAAGATCAACTATAATGGCGAGGAACTTGAAGCACCTGACGCTATTATTCCCCGTATTGGGGCGAGCCGCACCTTTTACGGTACCGCTATGGTAAGACACCTCGAAGGGATGCACGTTTTCAGTGTTGCCGGCTCTTTGGCTATCTCCCGTTCACGTGACAAGCTCAGAAGTCTGCAGATCCTTTCGCAACATGGGGTTGATATGCCTAAGACCGTTTTTGCGTCAAATAAGTCTGATGCAAAAGATATTATCAAATTGAGCGGTGGCACACCATTGGTCTTGAAGATCCTTGAAGGGACACAGGGTGTCGGGGTGGTTTTAGTCGAGACGCAAAAGGCTGCCAAGTCAGTACTGGACGCTTTTTACGGTATGGACGTCAACCTGCTTGTTCAAGAGTTTATCGACGAAGCCGGCGGTGCCGATATTCGTGCTATTGTTGTTGACGGTGAAGTGGTCGGTGCGATGAAACGCCAGGGTGCCGAAGGTGACTTCCGCTCCAATCTTCACCAAGGCGGCAGCGCTACCGTGCATAAACTCACTCGAAAAGAGAAGTCAATGGCTATAGCCGCGGCCAAAGCGATGGGGCTTGGTGTCTGCGGGGTCGATATGATCCCTTCTGCAAGAGGTCCATTGGTGATGGAAGTCAACTCATCTCCGGGACTTGAAGGCATCGAAAAGGCGACAGGTATAGATATTGCCGGCAAGATCATGGATTATATTGAAAGAAACGTCACGCCGAATGATGGTGTCACAAAACGTAAACGTGTGCCAAAAGACAAGATAGGGGCCTAATAATATCACAGTATTTAGAGAAGGATGGACTGGTTTCGACCCTTTTCTTTAGCTATGTACAAGGCCTGGTCTAGGCGTTTTAAAAATGTATTGACCTGTTCTTTCCCTTTCAGCGGCGTGATGCCGATGCTTGTTGTAACATTTTTTACATGGGCAAAGTCGAATGTTGCAATACTGTTTCGAATATGCTCTGCTAAAATCATTGCCTTCTCGGAACTCGTCTCGGGAAGCAGTATTATAAACTCCTCACCACCCCATCGTGCAAAAACATCAGTTTCACGGAGATGTGCCTGTACAAGTTGGGAATACTTTTTTAAAACTTCATCGCCGATATTGTGCCCATAGGTGTCGTTGATCTTTTTGAAGTGGTCAATGTCTAAAAAGAGTGCACTAAGATGACGGCTATAGCGCTTTGCCCGTTTGTACTCTATAAGAAAAAGTTCATCAAACTTTCTTCGGTTATAAACACCTGTCAAGACATCTGTGTTGGCTAATCTGTCCAGGCGCTGCATCTCGGATCGCTCTTTGGATATATCGATTATGATAGCGAGGAAGAGTGTTGTATCTCCTTGTGCAACCAGTCTGGTCTTGATACGTGTCCATAGGCTTTGACCATTTTTTTCAGTGAACGCTAAGATGGTTTCAACTTTGGATTTATTCTGTAACATAAGCTGTTGCAGGTTTTCATCCATTGGCTTCTGCTGAGACGGTTCGAGGAACTCCAAAAATCGTCTGCCAAGCAGTTCGCTCCCGGTGTATCCTAGCATCTTTTCAAGTGCCGGATTAGAGTAGAGAATGGTATCCTGAAACAGTATGATCCCTTCCGGAAGATATTCACTGAGATTTTCAAACATCTCCTGCTTAGCCAACAATTGAACGTATTGGGAAATATCGAAGAGACTGATAATAGCCACCTTCTTCCCCGCTATTTTCAAAGGGGAACGTGTTGCTTGAAACCTTTTTTTTTCGACAGTCAACTGACCGTCTCTGAGAGCAGCTGTTAACATCTCTTTGATCATAAACGATATTTCTGTCACTTCAAGATCTTTTTTACTGATGCTTTGCAGTGACAAAAACTTTCGGTTTGCCCATAATGGCCAGTTGTCAAGGTCGACCAGTATTATTGGATAGTTCAGGGAGGCAAATAGTTCAAGCTGTTTATCAATCATAATTAGACATCTTTTTTCATCTGGAGTTGTTTCTTGACAGTCCAAAAATATGGAGCCAGTTTTGAATTCATATGTAAACTCCACTCTTTTGGATATTATATTATTAATGTATATGGTAAAGGTGATAGATGGAATCTTTTTTACAAATTCTTTTGATTACAGGTCTATTCTCAATTATTATCAATACGATTTTGAAGAGATATGATTTTCCACCGATTATCGGCTACATCATTGCCGGAGCATTTATCACGTATGTATATTCTCTACATGAAACCAGTATGCACACGCTGCACGAGGTCTCTGAGTTTGGTATCGCTTTTCTCATGTTTACTATCGGGTTGGAATTTTCACTCAGTAACTTTAAAAAACACAAGAAAGAGATCTTTTTATTTGGAACACTTCAGGTCACATTAAGTACATTGCTTTTTTCGGTGATCGCCTTTTATCTGTTTGCCGCTTCACTTAAAACAGCGATCATCATCGGATGTGCTCTTGCACTCTCTTCGACGGCGATCGTCTTGAAAATATTGAATGAAAATCACGAAATTCGTAAGGAGTATGGTCGCACCGTATTAGGCATATTGCTTTTTCAAGATCTGGCTGTCATCCCAATTCTTCTGATGATCTCTTTTTTTACAACAACCGGCGTCGCCATAGAAACGATGTTAGTCAACACAGTTTTAAGTGCTGTACTGCTATTGGCCATTTTGTTTGTTGCCGGAAAATATCTGGTCACACATTTTTTGACCTTTGTCTTCGATGCGCATTCGCATGAACTTTTTATCGGGTCCGTACTGCTTATTGCTGTCGGGACCTCTTATGCCGCTTATCATTTCGGTTTTTCCTACTCATTAGGTGCATTCATAGGCGGTATGCTTTTGGCTGAAACTCCTTTTAAACACCAGATAGAAGCCGACTTGACACCTTTCCGGGATCTGCTTCTTGGTGTTTTCTTTGTCACAGTAGGTATGCAGATCAGCATTACCTTCCTCTCTTCACACATTTTGGAGATCCTGGCGATTATGGTTGTGGTAATGGCCCTGAAATCAGTAATTATTTTTGTGATGCTTATCTTTTTTACAGGAGCGTCAAATGCGCTAAAAAGTGCTGTCGCATTGTCACAGGTAGGGGAGTTTTCATTCGTTGTCCTTGAACTTGCCCGGATTGGTGGTATTACGACGAGAGAGGTCAATCAGCCTCTTATCATCGCGGTGGTCTTTTCCATGATCATTACGCCTTATATTATAAAAAACCTTCAAATTATTGTTGAACGTCTGCTGCCTGCCCGTTTGGACAGGCGAGAGGCTTTTACAAGTGTGGAAGTCAGTGGGCATATTGTTGTCCTTGGCTATAACAGCCTTGGTCGACAGGTCTGCAAGAATCTCAAGTCAAAAGGTCTTGTTTATGTCGCCGTTGACAGTGACCGTAGGTACGTTGATAAAAGCCGAAGGAACGGTGACCCATTTATTCTTGGAAATGCGCATCAACAACATATACTCAGGAGTGCCAACGTCCAGAATTCAACGTCGATCATCATCACATCTGAGAGAGATGAGGAGGTTTCCTTATTAGTTGAATCGGTCTTTCAGTTGTCACCTTCTGTCAATATTGTCGTGTCAAGCAGAAATGATACTTCACAACTCATGCAGGACAAACGTATACGTTCATTCATCCATGAACATCAGGAAGTCGCCAACAGTATGGTTATCCAAGCTGTAACCTGCAGCGTCGATAAAACGTATTCTTCTGAACGAAGCAGCGAAGGCTTATGATGCAAATTCCAGAAGATGCCCATTCTCTGAATGTCGAAGAGGTATTCAGACTGCTGGAGACCGATGATGGCGGTTTGAAACACGATGAAGTAGTAAAGCGACAGCAGATCTACGGAAAAAATGTTCTTGTTGAGCATAAGATAAGCAGGTATGCTGTGTTGGCAGGCCAGTTCAAATCACCACTTGTTTTCATACTGTTCCTAGCCGCGTTGATAGCATTTTCGGTGGGTAGTTTCAGTGACGGCTTGCTGATTATTTTGATCGTCTGTATCAATACAGCATTAGGCTTCTGGCAGGAACTTAAAGCGTTGACTTCCATCGAGGCATTGAAAAAGATGACTGAAAGCAAGATTGTGGTCATCCGTGATGATACGGAAATAACAGTTGCTTCATCGAATATCGTTCCCGGTGATATTATTGTTCTGCATGAGGGAGACATCATTCCTGCCGATCTTCGGCTGATTAAAGTAGAAGGTTTGAGCATCGATGAATCGGTACTCACCGGCGAATCGATGCCGGTTACTAAAGAGGCTGTTATTACGCTTGCCCGAAAGACGTTACCGTATGAACTGGAGAACATGGGGCTCTCTGGTACTGTTGTCGTCAAAGGGAAGGCCACTGCGGTGGCAGTCTATACCGCAGATCATACCTATCTCGCATCTATTGCGGCAAAAGCACAAGAAAAGTCGCCTGAAAGTCCGTTAAATAAAGCACTTGGCATCTATACTAAAAAGCATCTTGTACTGACGCTCTCAATCATTGCTATTGTCGCGGTGATCGCACTCTTTCAGGGGCGTGATCTGGTGGAGATCACAATGCTTCTGATCGCAGAGATCGTATCGGCGATCCCAGAGGGGCTGCCCATTGTCGTGACACTCGTCCTTACAGTTGGCGCCATGGCGTTAAGCCGAAAAAATGTTTTGGTGCGATATCTCCCGACGGTTGAAACCCTGGGCAGTACGACCGTCATAGCGACGGACAAGACCGGGACGATCACGCAGGGAAAACTTATTGTCAAAGAGAGCTTTGCTATCAATGAGACTTTTATAAAAATAGTTGCCGCTCTGGCCAATGAGTCGAAGAAGGGAAAAGGCGACCCTATAGATATCGCACTGGCACAATGGCTCGGGGCCCAGTATGAAGAGATCAGAGGACGTTTCCGCCGTACCAGTCTTTATCCGTTTGATACCAAGTACCGGCTGATGGCGAGTGCAAACATAATCCACGACGAACATAAAATAGTCGTAAAAGGGGCCTACGAATCACTCAAAGAGTTTGCCCGTAACAGCAAAGACTTTGAAAAGATCGAAGCCGTCCACGATGAGTTCGCCCGAAATGGGCTCAGGGTCTTAGCGATGGGAGTAGGGGATTATGAAAGCGACGACATTGAAACATGGGAGATCGATATTGTAGGATTGGTCGGTTTTCTTGATCCCCCTAAGGAGGATGTTAAAGGAGCAGTAGAGACCGCTAGAAATTCCGGTATACGGATCATGATGATCACGGGGGATAACGCGCTTACCGCCACCGCTATTGCTGCAGAAGTCGGTATCTATACGGAAGGCAACCATGTTTTGAGCGGTGAAGAACTCGCTGAGATGGATGATGCGCTGCTCAAAGAGAAGCTTTCCAATACCACTGTTTGGGCGCGTATGCTGCCTGAAGATAAATACCGTGTCGTCAAACTGCTGCAGGAGAATGGTGAGATCGTGGCCGTCACAGGCGACGGTGCAAATGATGTCCCGGCGCTCAAAGCGGCTGATCTTGGTATTGCTATGGGCAGTGGTTCAGAAGCTGCCAGAGCGACGGCAAACATGATCCTGCTCAACAATGATCTGTCCATTATTATTGAAGCGATCCGCCAGGGACGAATTATTTCCAATAACATTCGAAAGTCTATCTATTTTCTTGTGTCGACCAGCATTGATGAGATCATATTGATATCCGGTGCCATATTCATGGGCTATCCTCTGCCTCTCTACCCGCTGCAGATATTGTGGATCAATATCGTAGCCGACAGTGCTCTGGACAAGACCTTTCCCTTCATTAAAGAGGAGGGGGATGTGATGAAAGGCAAGCCCCGAAAACCGGATAGCCAGTTCTTTGACAAAGTACAGATCGCACGGACGCTCTACGCTTCGGCAGTCATAGGGCTCCTCGGTCTCTGGCTCTACAGCACTGTCATTTCTGCCCACGGGCATGATGCCGCCGTCTCGATCGTCTTTACGGCAATGATCGTGGCCATCTGGGTCAACGGTCTGCAGTCGTTAAAAGAGCATGAACCGTTCCTAAAAAACATCACTACCAGCTTGACCATTAGTCCATATTTATGGCTGGGGATCTTGATCGGTACTCTTCTGCAGGGTGGTGTACTGCTCTTTGCAGGGGAATGGTTTCATGCGGAACTGCCGGACCTTGAAGCAACAGGGTATATATTGGGAATGGCATTATGTGTATTTTTTCTTATTGAGGCCAGGAAATGGGGAGAGTTTTGGTATGAAAACCGTATTCCTCCAAGATAGAGTTGCGATGCGCAGGGAGTTTGCTGTATGATGTAAAAAAAAAGAGTTCCCATGTATGATCGAGTGATTCTTCTGATCGGAATAGCTGCTGACGAAGCGCTTTTGACGGGTATTGAAGAGTATATAGAGACGCAATACGGCCTGAAGACTGAGATCGTTCTCTTCTCAGGATACAGCTCGCCTGCCGAAGGTGTTCTCTACCTCCTCTATCTCTCCGATGAAGAGATTCGGGATCTTTTTGCAAGAGTGTCATCGACGACTATGAACGTTGGCATTCTCTCCAATGAACGGTGCCCCTACGCCGTTAAAAGTTTCGGTATCTCCCGAGATACCTTTGAAGCCGTCGACGATGCCCTAAGCGGTACAGAGGCGATCCCTGTCGATCTGCTCAAATGCAACGGAATGCCGGTTCTTGGTACCATTATCATCGGGAATGTCCACGGGATGAACCGTGAAGAGGGCGGCCGAATGGGGATATTAAAAAAAATCTCCGCTGTCTTCTCCTCCCTTATGAACCCCGCATTTGAGGGCTATACAATCACTACTGCGAAAGGCAATGTTACGGCTACGGCGGCAACGGGTATCATGATCTTTGAGCACAATGTCGGCGGTGTAAGCCATAACCTTCTGCAAGAGAACCTTTCACTGCACGACGGGAGGCTTCATGCTCTTATTCTGGCCCCCTCCAGTATCGTCTCCTATATCTACTATCTCTTCGTGAGTTATTTTCTCCGGAGGCTGTTTCTGAAACATATGCCGAGAAGTATTGGCTTCATCGCATCTACCGCACTCGAGATCACCAGTATGCGGCTGATCGACTATGTGCAGGACGGTGAGCTTTTTAATGAGACGCTTCTCTCTCTGAAAGTGGAGCCCGACGCGATCCACCTTCACCTCGGCAGAAACATCACGGATATTCCCGCCGGAAATATGAAAGAGGAAGAGAAGGAGATGGTGCGGGTGCAGGGGCTTCCGAAAGGCGAGATGGTCACGCTGCTTGAAAGTGAACCGATTCCGTTCTTTCCTCGCGCGAGGGAGGATGATTTTAAGGAGCTTTTCGTTGCGCTGCGCCAAAGTGCCAGTGTTTCCTCCATCTTTATCATGCTGATGATCCTGAGCACCCTTCTGGCCACGACCGGGCTCTTTCAGAATTCGGTCCCGGTCATTATCGGCGCCATGATCCTGGCGCCGCTTATGTCGCCTATCGTTTCGTTTTCGATGGGGGTTGTCCGGGGCGAGAAAGAGTTGCTGACAGAGAGTGCTATAACACTTATGCTGGGCATTTTTACGGCACTGCTCTTCTCCTGCCTCTTCACCTATATTATGCCGTTGAATATTCTGACCGACGAGATGAGAAGCCGTTTGAACCCGAATGTGCTTGACCTTGTGGTGGCGATACTCTCGGGTGTAGCAGGTGCCTACGCCCATGCCAAGTCCGAAATAGCGAAAAGTCTCGCCGGCGTTGCTATCGCTGTGGCCCTTGTCCCTCCTTTGAGTGTGACGGGTATCGGTATCGGCTGGTGGGACATGGAGATCGTCTACGGTTCGTTCCTGCTCTTCCTGACCAACCTCGCCGGTATGACCCTTGCGGCGGCATTGACCTTTCTGCTGCTGGGCTTCGCTCCGGTAAAACGGGCGACCCGGGGCATTATCTGGACCTCTGTGTTCCTGGCGATCGTGACGGTTCCCCTCTTCGTTGCTTTCTTTAAAGTGATAGAGCAGAACGAGATCGTCAAACAGCTCAAATCGCTCGAGCAGCTGACTATTGACGGCCGTGAGATCACTATCCGGACGATATCGGTAGACCTGAGCCGGGAGTTGCCTGTCATCTATATCAAAGTCAGAAGCAACGCTTCTCTGCATGAAGAGGAGCTGCAAAAGATCAAGCTGCATATCAACAAGGTATTGGAGAGACCGGTTGTCCTGGACGTCCTTCCGGAGATAGAGTTGCGATAAGAGTCTGAAAGAGGTGCCCTGTTTGACGAATTGAGAGCAGAAGGCATTTTAGCGAATATCTGCCTTTATAGCGGGGGGATTTTTAGAAGTACTAGCTGCTTTTTTCGACCTTATGGCGCCATTTATAGATAATCAAGGATGTCAGAAGCATCAGTGATACCATGAGGGTAACCGCTTTCAGCGTTCCGACAGTACCGTCTGCAAAAGGGAGGCCGCTGGTATTCATGCCAAAGAAGCCGACAACAAGGTTGAGCGGAAGAAATATCGCCGAAATGATGGTAAGCATATAGATCATCTTGTTCATCTTCTCATTTGTACGAACATTGTAGAAGCTGTAGAGGTAATCGAGTTTGGCGAGCTGCAAGGTGGCCGCACGCATAGTACGATCCATGTGCTCATGAAGGTCCGCATAGCTGTTGACGGGGAAATCTTCATCCTCCTCATAATAGCTGATCACCTCTTTTACCGTAATCGATGCGCGCAGTAAAATACGTTCAACACGCAGTATATCGCGCTTGAAGTCCAGCCAATTTGTCATAAATGCAGTGGTACTTCTGTCTTCATACAGAAGCTCTTCCATCTCCTCTATCTTGTTCTGGTAGCCGGTAAATGATTTCAAAACCTGATCCATGGCGGTGTTGATGGCGTTATAAGGCCCGTCGAAGCGTCCCTCTAACGCTTCAAATGCCTGCTTCTTTCTGTTGTATAAGTAGCTGTTACCGGGTAAAAATACAAATCCCATCGAAACGGCATCAAGCTTTTTTGCAATAAGAGGAAGCCGTATGATAAGCATGTCATACTCTTCGTTTTCATCAAAGATAGACGGGTGTATTTCATTGCGCAAGTCTTCAAGATGGAGTATGTCCAAAAGTTGTTCTAACTGATCCATGATTACCTCGATTGTTTATACTCGATTATACCAAGAAAGAGTACAATCACATTAGATATATAGCAAAGAAGGGATTGACAAGCAATTGGCTTATCACAGAACACATACCATTTTTAAAAACCCCCCGTTTAAGTGTGTCGATTTACATTGTATCGGCATTTGTTTTATCTACTTTGACGTATTATACGCGCAGGAGATAAAATGACAGAAATATCTATTTGGCTCGGCATCGCTTTTTGTGTTTCGCAATCAGCCATGTTTTCTGGGCTTAATCTCGCATTTTTCAGCATGAGTAAGATGCGGCTTAAGATCGAGATGTCCCACGGCAACAGTGCAGCTAAAACAGTTTATATGATGCGTGAAGATGCCAACTTTCTTTTGACAACCATTCTCTGGGGCAATGTCGGCGTTAACGTCTTGCTGGCGCTTTTGTCCAACTCAGTGCTGGCTGGGGCTGTTGCCTTTCTCTTTTCAACCGTGATCATTACGCTCTTTGGCGAGATCATCCCGCAAGCTTACTTTTCACGACACGCCTTGAAAATGGCTTCAGCACTGGCTCCGGTATTGCGTCTGTATCAGCTGTTATTGTGGCCGCTGGCAAAACCCTCTGCAAAGGTACTCGATCTGTGGTTGGGCAAAGTAGCCGTCCAGTTTTTCAGAGAGAATGAGATCGAAGAGATGCTACGCATGCACATACTTGAACGTGACTCCGATATCACGCATGTTGAAGGGAAGGGTGCATTGAACTTCCTTGCCATTGATGACCTGAAGGTGAGCGAAGAGGGTGAACGTATCGATCCACTCAGTATTCTTCCATTGCAGTTTGAGGGGAACCGTCCTCTTTTCCCGATTATCAACTCTTCGGTGAAAGATCGATTCTTGCGACGTATACACAGATGCAAGAAGTCGTGGATCATTCTCACCGACATGCGCGATAATCCCCGATTGGTAATGGATGCAGACGGGTTTATCAATGCTGCCCTGTTTGAATCTGACACATTTAAGCCGATGGAACACTGCCACCGACCAATGATCATCTCCAATATGGACTCGACGCTCGGCGATGTATTACCGGGATTACAGGTCGATTCCGAACACACGGAGGATGACGTTATTGATAAAGATATTATTCTGATCTGGGGAGACGATCGTCGAATCATCACCGGCGCAGATGTTTTGGGCCGGCTTTTACGGGGAATTGTGGCGAAGTAGCTTATGCCCAACTGCTGTTTAGATCAGCGGTGTACCGTTCTCAAGGTGCCACAGCAAGATACCTTTCCATATCTCCTCTGCACTTTCAGCAAACCAGAAGAGTTTGAGATCTTCCGCGTCGATGACCCCTTCGTCAAGAAGATAGTCAAAGTCGATCACACCTTCCCAATATTCCTGTCCGACAAGAACGATGGGAAACGGCGCGATCTTTCGGGTCTGTACCAGTGTCAATGCTTCTATAAGTTCATCAAGAGTACCAAACCCTCCCGGAAAAGCTACCAGTGCTTTTGCTCTTCTGAAAAAATGAAGTTTTCGCATACTGAAATAGTGGAACTGAAAACAGAGCCCGGGTGTGATATAGGGATTTGGAAACTGTTCGCGGGGAAGGCTTATGTTGAGCCCGATCGATTTGGCTCCGACGTCGAAAGCACCCCTATTTGCAGCCTCCATGATCCCCGGTCCACCGCCGGTCATGATGGTGACCCGGCAGTCGTCCGGTCCTTTCCCCGACCTGCCGACGATTTTTCCTAATTCCCGGCTGATCTCATAAAAAAAGCTTTTCTGCAAAACCTTTTTGTAGACACGGCACTTCTGCTGAAGCATTTCGTTGTCAGGCTCGAACGCCAGAGCCTCTTCTGCTTCCGTCAGGTTCCGGTGCGCTTCGGCCTCTTCGGTGATCCGTGTTCCGCCAAAGACGACTATCGTATGCTCGATGCCATGCTCTTGAAGCAGTAGTTCGGTCTTGAGGTAATCGGCCTGCAGCCGAAGACCGCGTGCAGCATCTTCTCTCAGGAAGTCAGGATCTTCATCGGCAGGTCGGTAGTTTGGACTTTGCAACAGCTCATGCATCCGTTGGGGAGCGGCAGGGTCTTCGAGTGCAGGTTTGGGCCGTTCGCTCGGAAGCTTCTCCTCCCGTCTTGTTACTTCCGGCGGCTTTGGAATTTCAAACTCCCGATGGAAACCGTTGTGGTTCTTGTGCTTTTTTTTCATAAATAAATCATCCTTTAGAGTGTAATCGAAACACCGTATTCCATTATATGGGCATCCAGGTTCAGTGCCTCTTTGATCGTCGTGGCAAATAGCTGCATCTTCTCCGTCTCACCGTGGATCAGACACAAGGTCTTTAACCCTTTGATAGGACGGATCCACTCAATAAGGTCGTTCTGGTCTGCGTGCGCAGAAAATCCGTTAATGGTGTAGATCTTCGCTCCGGTGATGATCTCTTCACCATAGATCTTGACAAACTTCTCTCCATCGATGATGCGGCGTCCCAGTGTTCCTTTTACCTGATACCCTACGAAAATAACCGTATTTTTTGGATTCCAAAGACGATGTTTAAGGTGGTGCATAATACGTCCGCCGGTACACATACCGCTGCCGGCGATGATGATGGCGCGCTTTTTAACATTGTTGATCGAAAGAGAGTCCTCTCTTTTCGAGGTTGTCTCGAGCAGTTCAAATGAAAATGGGTCATTGCCGATCGACGACTGGAACTCAACCTCGTCACTAAGATGGATGGGATATTTGTTGTAGAGTTTTGTCGCTTTAATGGCCAGCGGACTGTCAAGGTAAACATGACACTTCGGCAGTTCCCCATCTTCGTACATCTCCCGAAGCAGCCAGAGGATCTCCTGGGTACGTTCTAGCGCAAATGAAGGGATCAGTACATTTCCGTCATGCTCCAGTGTTGCAATGACAGCTTTTTTGAACTCATCAATGCTCTCTCGCAAAGGCTTATGGTTGCGGTCACCATAAGTTGATTCAATAAATAGTGCATCACTCTTGTCGACTGCATCGGCGCTGTCGATGATGAGGCGGTGCGGACTGCCGATATCGCCTGAAAAGACGATACGTTTAGCTTCACTCTTCTCGTGGTAGTCGATGATGACAAAAGCGCTTCCCATGATATGCCCTGCATTTCCAAGAGAGACCCTGATGTGCTGGTGCAGTTTATGGTGCTCGAAGTATTCGAGTGTATGCCACTTTTTCTCAAAGAGCTGATGGACATGATCCTCGGTATACAGCGGTTCGAAAACAGTCTCTTCTTCGCCGCGACGACGCGCTTTTCTTCGCAAGGTCTTGTACTCTTCTTTAAGTATTTTTGCGCTGTCGAGCAGCATGATCTTTGCTATATCATAGGTAGGCTGGGTTGCAATAATCTCCCCGCAAAACCCTTCTTTGATAAGCTTCGCAACCCTTCCTATATGGTCAAGGTGCGCATGGGTCAAGACCAGATAATTGATTTTGGCGGCATCGAATTCAAAGGGCGCATAGTTTCTTTCACTGCCGCCGTCACCCTGAAACATACCGCAGTCGATTAAAATGTGTATGGAATTGATCTTAACTAGGTGGCAGGAACCCGTTACTGTCTGGGCTGCTCCGTATGATGTGACTTTTGCCATGTTCTTATCCTTTGTTTAATGTTTCTGAGGGCATCTGTTTGACATAGAGGTCAAGTTGCGGAAAGGGGATCTGGATGCCGTGTCTATACAGTGCATTGTAGATCAGGATCATGAAATCTGACCTTAAGGAGTTCGGACGCAGGGCACTGTTCCACTCCACCCACACAAGCAGCTCAAAATCAACGCTGCTGCTGTTCATAGTAATCATCCAGACTTCAGGACGCTTGGCCTCGTCCTCACTGATATAGTGCAAATCACTCTCAGCAAGTTCTTCGAGTACTGCTTTTATAACATCCTCGACCTTGGTGCCATATGCAACACCGAATGGAATATGTAAACGCCGTGAAAGGTCATCGAGCGTCCAGTTTATGACATTGTTCTGAATAAAAGATGAATTCGGGACCACGATGTCGACATTATCCCAGGTCTTGATTGTCGTCGATCGGATACGCATGTCGGTCACCTTTCCTCGGAGAGTATCACTGAGTTCGATAATGTCACCGATACGTATTGTGCGTTCGAACATCAAAATGATCCCTGCAATAAAGTTCGAGACAACGGTCTGAAGGCCGAAACCGATACCGATCGACAAGGCGCCGGCAATCAAGGAGATAGAGGTCATGTCGATACCGATGCTTCCAATGGTTACGACAAAGGTGATAGTAATGATCAGATAGTAGCCGATATTTATCATCAGACGGATAGACATCTGACTCATGTCCGGCCATCTGCGGGAGATGCGTGCTATCCAGCGTTTATAGAAAGCGCCTGCAACAAATCCAAAAACAATGAGTACTA
The DNA here is from genome assembly GCA_027859195.1 of Helicobacteraceae bacterium. Lineage (GTDB taxonomy): Bacteria > Campylobacterota > Campylobacteria > Campylobacterales > Sulfurimonadaceae > Sulfonitrofixus. Next base: position 17,178 of record JAQIBF010000024.1, on the reverse strand, counting down.
GAGCCTTTATCAGGCTGGAGAGACTTATAGGCTGTTCGTTAACAACAAACAGTGTTGACGAGAAAAATCCTTTTAACTCCGATAATATCGCCATACTCTCATGCCATGTTGCTCCAAAAAAGAGTTTTGTCGTTCCAAAAACCTCTTTGGCAAGCGCCTTCAGGACATTAAGCTGTTCCGAAAAAAGAGGTCGTTCATCTGCGGAAAGATCTGTTGTCAGTGTTTTTATCTCGTCAAGCATTTCAAAAAAATCTTTGTTGCGTCTTTTTTGAAGCATACAAAGGGAACGCTGTATCTTTAGTATGATCTTCGTAGTTAGCGCCTGCTGATATTTGGCATTGGTCTGAGCATTTTTTTGTTGAAGAGACTCTATTTTGGTACTCTCTTCCAGGACTGCTTTTTCCAGATCGATCTGCAAGGCAACCTTTTCTTGAAGGGACTTTTCAATTACGGTATCATTTTGTACCAAGTTACTGTCAATGGAAGTCAGCAGGTCACACTGCAATAGGGGTAAAACATCTAAAAGCACCTTCATTATCTCTTGCTTATGCGTCTGGAGCAGTTCCAGTCTTGCTTCTATGCTTTTTTGCTGGAGTTTATAGTAGGCAAATTGCAGCTGATAGGAGAGAAGCTGAGGTTTCTCCTCTTTGACAATATTTTCAATGCGCTGCTTTAAGAAAACAAGCTTGGTGTGCAGATCAAGAAGCATCTTCTGCCGCTGTTCTACTCTTAACTGCAATGATGCAAGGGCACTGACAGCATCGTAGTAGCTCTTGAGATCACCTTTACTGTCGATAAGTGCAGTCAGGTCGTAACGTTCGATCTGAACGGCCTGGGAGGCGGCGTTTCGCACCTTTGCTAGCTGCAGCATCTCTTCGCGGACAAGCTCTTCGGGACGCTGGCCGCTTTTAGCGGCGGCTTCGACCTCCTGTTGTATTGTCTTGTAGTAGGCCTCTTTATCAGCCTCCTCGAAGAGTTTGGCATCGATAGGGGCAGCCCATGCTGCCACCGTGACGAACAGAATAAATAGCAGCACTCTCATTTTGCACCTCATTATAAATGTTGTTCAGGGCCCTGTTGTCAGAAGATAGAGAGCCCGGTTTCTGTCGTAAAAAGTTCCAGCGCCGGAATATAGTCGGCGATTTTCCGCTTCCGAGCAGGGGCCTGACCTCCCTGGCGATCTCTTCGATAATCGATTGGTAATCCATGTTGCACGTACTCCCTTTGAACCGGCAATATCTGATATTATTTTAGTATATTCATTCAGATATTTCCCTTGAAAAAATGGAGAAGTCCTTCGAGCATGAACCGTACTGCGATCGCAGCGAGGATCAAACCCATGATCCTGGTGGCGATATTAAGCCCGGTTCGGCCGAGGCGCTCACCTATCGGTTCGGAAAGCAACAGGATCGGCCATATCAGCAGTACGACGAAGAGGATGATCACACCTAGTGAGATCTTGTCGACAAAATGGGGCATGGATGTCGAGAAGAGGATGACGGTACTGATAGCGCCTGGCCCCGCCAAAAGCGGGATAGCCAGGGGTACGACCGAGACATCCTCTTTTTCTACGGCTTCGTTATGTTCATAGGTATTTGTCTTGACGGTAGGTGTCCTGGCCTGAAGCATGTGGATAGCCATCAAGAGCAGGAGTATCCCTCCGGCAATACGGAAAGAGTCGATATCGATCCCGAAAAAATCGAGCAGGTAGGTACCGCCGAAGGCACTTAGCAGAAGGATGAGCGCGACGGCAGTCACGGTTTTTTTGATCGTGACCTTCTTCTGCTGCGGATCCTCGTCTGCTGTCACCGCCAGAAATATCGGGATGATGCCGAGGGGATTGAGAATAGAGATCAAGGTGACAAAAACATGCACCAGCTGTGCGTAATCCAACATTGTTTTCCTTATTGTGAAAAAGTATAGCACACCAAAATAACGAGCCTGCTGGAACCACTTTCTCTTCGCAGAGAGCGGAGGCAGGAGCTATAAAGATGTCTATGATAAGGTGATCGACATTATGGATATTATCAAAGGATACCGGGACACGCTTTCACGCTTTCTGGGGATCTACCTATCGACATTGAGCAACCGTATGAACGGGATTATGAAGACCCTCTCCATCAGGCGATCCCCTTTGCAACGCGTTTGCGCCATTTGTAAAACTCGTGGCTGACAAATAGGATGATCGGGAAGGGGAGAAGGATCCAGAGTTCGCCCGGCGCAATATAGGCGGTATGGAATACCTTCTGCACCGGTTCAAAATCCAGCAGCATCCAGATCCAAAGAAACTCAATGGCCATGGCTCCGAGAAGCAGCTTGTTAGTGCCCCAACCGACGCTCCAGGCCGAAAACTCCCAGCTTCGCATTGTCCAGACATTGACCAGCTGGCAGCTGACGGCACCCAGAAGGGTCATCGTCATCGCCTGTGAATGCAGCAGCGGATCGCCCAGGTCAACCTGGCCGTAGTGCCAGCCGTGAAGCAGAAGAAAGCTGATGAATGCGACCATGGCGGCGGTCGCTTCGATGATGCCGATAAAGAAGTAGCCCCGTTTGAACACCTCCCAGTCGAGGATCTTCTCATTGCTTCCTACCGGTGGCCGCTTCATGATATTCTTCTCCGGTTTTTCGCTCCCCAGTGCCAGCCCGGGGAGCATATCGCTTCCTAGGTCGATGGAGAGGATTTGGATCACGGAGAGCGGCATCGGGATCTTGAAGAAAAACTGCAGGATATAAGGAACGATCTCGGGCACGTTGGACGAAAGGATATAGGTAACGAACTTCTTGATGTTGAAGTAGACGGTGCGCCCCTCCTCAATAGCGGCGACGATAGAGTTGAAGTTGTCGTCGAGCAGGATCATATCGGCAGCCTCTTTGGCGACATCGGTCCCCGTTTTTCCCATCGCGATGCCGATATCGGCCCGTTTGAGGGCAGGAGCGTCATTGACCCCGTCGCCGGTCATCGCCACGATCTCGCCGCACTTCTGTAACGCCGTCGCGATCTTTAGTTTCTGGCTGCTCGCCATGCGGGCAAAAAGGAGGGTCTCGTTCTGGAGCCGCTTCTCCAGCGCCTCCTCGCTTAGGAGTGCCACTTCGGGTCCTGTCAGTACGGCATCATAGTCGAGACCGATCTTTTTGGCGATAGCCTCTGCTGTTTTAGGGTTGTCGCCGGTGATCATCATGGTACGGATACCGGCCTCTTTGCATTTGGAGAGGGCCTCTTTGACCTCTGTTCTGGGCAGGTCCATAATGGCAACGAGCCCCAACAGGGTCAACCCCTCCTCTTCGCCGGTGCTGTTTTTGGCGATGGCCAATACACGGTAGGCCGCATTTTCAAACATTTCAGCGTGCTGCTGCAGACGTTTTCTATTTGCTTCGTCAAAGGGTTTGACGTTACCGTCGCTATCGACGAAATGAGTGGATCGTGCAAAGATGACCTCGGCGGCCCCTTTGGCATAGAGCAGCTTTCCGCCGGCGCAGAGAGTAGACATCATCTTTCTTTCGCTGGTGAAGGGTATCTCGTCGTTTTTTTGACAGGCGGTGACGTCGACATTCGCTTTTTTGGCGGCAGCGATAATGGCGAGTTCCGTCGGGTCTCCGAAGAGATTCCCCTCTTCGATGCGCGCACGGCAGTTTACCGCGCCGGCAAGAAGAAGCTCATCGAGACGTTCGCGGGACATTTCGTTGCTGCTGTTGAAACTGAAATATCCTTCAAGGGCATAACCTTCACCGCTGATGGTAACCGTTTCACCGCCTGTGAGCGTCAGCTCTTTGAGCGTCATCTCATTGCGGGTAAGGGTCCCCGTCTTGTCGGTACAGATCACGGTGACGCTTCCAAGCGTCTGTACCGAATCGAGGTTTTTTATCAGAGCGTTGCGCTTTGCCATCCGCTGAGAGGCAAGCGAGAGTGAGAGAGTGATCGTCGGCAGGAGCCCCTCCGGAACATTGGCGACGATCAGCGAGAGGGCAAAGATGGCGGCCATCAGCAGACCTTGGTCGGAGAAGAGTCCCAACAGAAAAAAGACCACACCCATGGCCAGGGCGATAATGGTGAGGATGTGGGTGATGTGGATCACCTCTTTCTGCATCGGTGTCAGGGTTTTTTGGACATTCTTGGTCAGTGTCGCGATCTTTCCGAACTCTGTCGCCTGTCCCGTTGCAATGACAACAGCGCGCCCGCTTCCTGAGACGACAGCGGTCCCGGCAAAGACCATGTTGCTGGCATCCAGGGGTCTTGTCGCAGAGCTGTTCACTTCGAGCGCCCGTTTGGCAGGCCTGGACTCGCCGTTAAGGGCGGAGGTGTTGATATAGAGGCTCGTCTCTTCTGTGAGCACAGCATCGGCAGCGATCTTGTCTCCCTCTTCGAGTAGAATGATGTCGCCCGGCACCAGCCCTTTGGCATCGATGGTCTGTGTGGTTCCCCCGCGCAGAAGGGTGACCATCGTGGGCATCAGTTTAAGCAGGGCCTCCATCGCTTTATCGGCCTTATACTCCTGCCAGAAGGTAAAGGTTGCATTGATGACAACGGCAACAACGATGGCATATCCAAGAATATCGTTACTTTGGCCCGGGACATAGCGGTCGGCGATAAAGGCCAAAACTGCGGCGACCTCCAACAAGATGGCGAAAAACTGGACATACTGCTTGACGTACTCTTTTAGATAACTCTTTTTGGTACCGGTCTCGATCGCATTGTGACCAAAATCCGTTAAGCGGCGCTCCGCCTCCTGTGCGCTAAGCCCCTCTGCTTTGGTATGGAACTCCTGATAGAGCTCCTCTCTGCCCAGTCTAAAAGGCTCCACGTCTAGGCCTCTTTCGGGTAGTAGGCGATGGTATTGACGGAGGCTTCTCGCATCAACTTCTCTATGGGCATCTCTTTTTTGAAGATAGAAGCGACAGTGAGCCGTTTGCCCCCGATGACGACGAGTTCTGCCCTGGATTTGGCGATGTGGGTGAGAATGCTTTCGGCCTCATTTTCGGTAAAAGCATGTTCGATATGGAGCGTAAAGGGCATAAGGTGGGTCAGCTTTATATAGTGCCTGAGATTGTAGTTTATCAGGCCGAGCATTGCCCTGGCTTTATGCATATCGGCGGTAGACAGCGCCCATCTTGACATACTCGATACCGAGTAGATCTCTCCGTCAGCCTGGTAGGCAGAGGCCAGCGAGGCGAAAAAGGCGAACTTTTTGACCGATAGCTTATCCTCTTTGATGGAGAGTATCATCGCGTCAATATCCATAATAGCGCTTATATTGACAATGCGGACGATGGCGATATCGAGATTGAGGCCCATCTTGGTCAATGCTTCGCTGAAGGAGCCGGTGATATAGCTTTTGTGTTTACGCGTGCTGCAGAAGATCACATCAGCATAGATGCCCGATAGAAAGGAGCGGATCGCTTTTTTAGGCGCTCCTTGAAGAATAACGGCTTCGATCTGGATCTCTTTGGCAAGTGCCAGCATCGTGATACGATCGATACTGGCCCTGACCTCATTGAGATCGTCTTTTTCGTTTTCTATATGGAGCAGGAGAAGAGAAAGGTTTTGAACCTGTGCATATTTGAGGGCATAAAAGGCCATACTTTCTGCTGTTATGGTCCCGTTGATAGCAGCGATAACTTTCATATTGGCTCCCGACCTATAAAAATAATATCGTATATTCCGTGTTAAAATATTCTAGCATGAATGCTCTTTGGGCAAGATGGAAGCTTTGTTACATGAGCGGGCATTCGCGGTAGGGTCTCTTGCCAGGGTGCCTTTTTGGATATACTTTCGCACACTCTATTCGATACTATACAATCGAATAATGTAATTCGTAATTAAAGATTTAACTAAACGGTATCGGAGTAGTAAGAGAATGAGTTCAAATATCTTGTGGAGTATTGGGGTAGCGTTTCTCTCCTATGTCGGTTACCGGCTTTTTAGGCGTATCCTTGGGAAGATCGCACAGCGAAAAGGGGTTGACTATCAGAGACTCTTCTACATTCAAAAAGTCTTCGAGATACTGTTTGTTGTGACGGCTCTGGTTATTATAGCATTCGTCTGGAGTGTTGATATCAAAGGGGTCTCCGTTTTTGCCTCATCGGTCTTTGCCATCATCGGCGTGGCAATGTTCGCCCAGTGGTCAATACTCAGCAATGTGACGGCAAGTATTATTATATTTTTTACATTTCCGGCAAGAATCGGCGATAAAATCAGAGTTGTTGATGGCGATAACAGTGTAGAGGGGACTATTCAGGAGATCTCTCTTTTTCAGATCGAACTTAAAGACAGTGACAACCATACCATCCTATATCCGAACAACCTGTTACTGCAAAGGCCTGTGATAAAGCTCTGACTGTAATTGAGGATAGGGGAGGGCGTTCCGGAAAGAAAAGAGGTTGTTCTAAAATCAGAACTATTTTTTTCTGGCGCTTGCTCCGGTACTTGTTCTTGTCCTTGTGCTAAGGAGAGAGATCGTTCTGTTTCTCCGTCACACTGCGCAGAGTACTTTTATGAATTGCATAAAATTCATTTAACACGTTCTCCATTTTATATTAATTTCGTAATTAAGAGAGTTTTCAAGGATGAAGTCACAGTTTTAGTTTGGCTGTACACTCCTGAACAAGAGAACATTCTCGTTTAGAAGTGTTGATAATACAGGCGTAATTTTTAGCATTAATTTATCTAAAAAAAGTGTATAATTTCTTACTCAAAGCAATGGCTCTATTTGAAAAAAAAAGCCATTGGGTCATAATGGAATGCCGCTAGGTGTATCCGGTTTTGTTTGGCTGTGTTTGGTAATATTTATCAAACGTTTTTTCTAGTAAATATAGTACTAGTTATGATTTTTTATCGAGGACCCAATGAAAATTTCTGATGTGAGATTGGAAATGGAAATAGGCGGCGTTGATTCGGCAGATATTGCTGCAATCGTGGAACTTTGCAATAGCAAAGGTTTGAACAGTGAAATGATCGATGACGAACTGGTTGTGCGTGGGTACGAAAAGATCTTTACAATAGATTATGACGCGTATGATGACTATGATAATTGGGATGATAGCTATTCCCCTATTGAAAAGTTCCCATATAAACAGCAATACAGCGATTAAAGAGGGATAATGGACAACAAACAACTTATTCGTGCTTATTACGAGATGTGGAACAGTTATGACTTTACAAAAGCGGATAAGCTTTTAGATGATGACATTCGTTTCCGCGGCTCACTGGATATTGTTGCAAACGGTATAGAGGGTTTTAAAGAGTATGCGGAGATGCTTATAACAGCCTTTCCTAACCTTTATCATGCCGTCGAAATCGAAGTGCATGAAAACAATACGGCAGCGACCTATGTGAGGTATACAGGTACCCATAAGGGGCCGTTGCTCGGCTACGAACCGACAGAAAATCGTATCAACTACTCCGGAGCATCATTTTTCCACTTTAAAAATGGAAAAATAACGAATATCAATGTTCTTGGCGATCTAAATGCGCTGAACAAACAACTTAGCAAGGCCTAAAAAGGCCCGGGCTGAAAAGTATATCGTTTCCATTCCGTCCGTAATAGAACAGACCGCATCTACAATTACGGTACTGCTTTTTAAACTTGCTACCGGCTCAATGCGGCTTTGTGCCGTTCTTCTATAAACTCTTTGGCACTGTCGCCCCGCCAGTACTCCGCCAGTCCCGTGAGTCCGTCTGTCAGATAACGGGTGTCGTACCCTTTGAGTTTCAAAAAGGTGCGTGCCATGATAGCCCGGTCTTTGTGGGGGCAGGCTGTGACGATCAACTTCTCTCTATTTAATTCGTTAAGACGTTTTGGAAGCTCATTCAAGGGTATGTTTATGGCCGGTCCCATATGCCAGGCTTCAAACTCTTCTTTGAAACGTATGTCGACCAGCTGTGCGGTTCCCTCTTCGAGCATAACGGTCAGTTCAACACTGTTGATCTTCATCTCTTTGCGCTCTTCATAGGTGAAACTGCTGAGATAGGTGTCATAGTCCAATGCTTTGAGTTGGGTATCAAGGGCAAAACTGAGAGAGAAAGCGGAGAGCAGGGCAAGTAAAACAGCTGTTTTGATCATGACTTTTCCTTTTGTAGATGCTTTTACATCATACAATAATATTATTGTTCATCAAATTTATAGGTCTTAAACAGCGCAAGCAGATCGTCAGTGGCCAACACCCCTACGTGGCGATAGACCTCTTTGCCCTCTTGGTCAAAGATCAGCTGTGTCGGGATCATGCGGATCTTTAGATCGAAAGCGGCTTGACGCTCTTTTTTAACGTTCACAAAGGCAATGTTGTAGTTCGGGTATCTTTTTTTCACCTTATAGAGAAGCTTTCCCATGATCTGACAGCTGTGGCAGCTCTCTGAACCGACCTCGACAAAATGGGGTTTCCCCTTACCGATACTTGACTTGACATAGACGTAAGGGGTCTCTCTGAGCATCGGCTCGTCTGCAAGAGCACTGAGAGTCAAGAATATTATCAGCAGTGTTATAAAAGATTTCATATCTTCTCCTAAAGTTGTAAATAAGCCTCATAGGCAAAATAGATTCCAAAAGCGATCAGCATCAGTGCAAATCCCTTGTTAAGGTAGGTCGAGAATTTTGCAAGGGTACTGTTTGAGGTAATACTCTGTGCAAAACCGACTGAAATGCCTGCGGCTAAGAGCAACAGTGAGTGTCCCAAGGCAAAGGTCAAGATAAGTCCGTACGAATAGACATAACCGCTGTTGGCGGCTACTGTCACAATAGCGATCAACGGAGCAGAGGCACAAGGGGTACTGACCAGACCGAAGATGATGCCGATCAGAAACCCACCTAAAAGACGGTACTTTATGAGATGCACCATGATGGCAGATTTGTTGACCTCGCCAAAGAGACCCCAGGCATATAGACCGATCAAGATACTCATAAACGCAGCAACTGCATAGGCCCACATGGGTGCAATGGAGAAGAAGCCGCCGAATTTAGCAACGATATAACCTAAAATCGAGAAGCTTACCATTACCCCAAGAGCAAAGAGTGTGGCAAAAGCATACATGTAAAAAACACGTTTTTTGCCTTTTAGATCTTGGTTCATTGCCACGGAACTCCCCACAAGCAATGGCACCGAGATCAGCGAGCAGGGTGCCACTGCGGTAATACTTCCGGCGCCAAAGGCACCTAGAAAAGCCAGAAGTGAATGCGACTCAAGAAGGGCTAAAACGGTTTCTTGCACAGACTAGCCGTTAATATAGGCCAGGACTTCATCGACACTCAACACTTTTCCGGTACTGACAACCTTGCCGTCGATAACAAGCCCCGGTGTGCTAACCACTTGATACTCCATGATCTTCATGATATCGTCGACCTTTTCAAGCTGCACAAATTTACCGCTTTTTGCAATGGCCTGTTTCACAACATTTTCCAGGGTTATACATTTGGCACAACCTGTTCCGAGTACTTCTATTTTCATTATTTCTCCTTGTTATTGTTCAAAAGACACTCTTGCATCATCGGTGCAATAGTGTCTGCATCAATGTTTCCTGTGACGGTGATATGTGTCTCATTGTCACTGCCTGAGATCTCAATATTCTCGATCTTTTTCATCACTTCAGGGTCACAGGCGCATTCGCATGAACCCTCTTGACACGCCTCGATCTTAGCCGTGATGTCTTCTTTTTTAAAGCCTGTGAGCGTGGCACTGATGCCGTTTTTCATGGTGTTGATTTTAAACATATATAGTCCTTTTATAAAATAAAGTTAAAGAGATAACCTATAGCGATGATTCCGCTGCCGACGATGGCAAAGAAGATCCCTATGAGCTTCAATGAGATGATCTTTTTTAAGATCAAGGCCTCCGGCAGACTGAGTGCGGTCACGGCCATCATAAAACTCAAAGCCGTCCCCAAAAGCATACCTTTACCTGTTAGTACTTCTACTAAAGGCATAACGCCTGCAGCGTTGGAATACATCGGGATTCCCATGATCACAGCGATGATCACGGCGAAAGGGTTTCCTTCTCCCGTATACTGTGCAATAAAGTCTGTTGGGATATATCCATGTATCCACGCGCCGACACCGACACCTACCAGGACATAAAGATAGATCTTTTTAAAGATGTCGAAGGTGTAGTCCCAGGCCTCTTTTGAACGCTCTTTAAAAGATTGTTTTACAAGGTTGGCTTGCAGTTGTGTCTCAATGGGTTTGACATCCATTAATATCTCTTTGTCCAGATTAAGTCTGCCTATTACCCAACCGCCGATAATGGCGACCAAAAGTCCAAACCCGATGTAGATGGCTGTCACTTTCCAGCCGAAAAGTCCAAAAAGCATGGCGATGGCGATCTCATTGTTCATCGGTGCAGAGATGAGATAGCTAAAGGTCACTCCGAGCGGTATCCGCGCCTGGATAAAACCTAAAAAAAGCGGAATGGCACTGCAGGAGCAGAAGGGGGTGATGATGCCAAAGGCAGCTGCCGCGGCGTGACCGTAAAGAGCAGGTTTACCTTGCAGATGGGCTCTGACATATTCTGTGTTAAACCACGTCCGTAAAAATGAGACGGCAAAGATAATGGTGAGCAGTAGAAACCATATCTTGACGGTGTCATAGATAAAAAAGTTGATAGCTTCACCCAGATGACCTTCTAAATGGAAGAGGTCATAGGTGAGATAGTCGACGCTATTTTGCCACATCTTATTAGCCTTTCAATTTTTATGCCGACTGGCAGAGTTCTCTGTCTACAATAGGCAAGAGCTCTTTCTCAATAAGATCATAGGTCTTTTCATACTCTTCTACCGCCATACCGCTAGGGTCGTCAAAACCGACGTGTATTGTCTTGACCGCTTTAGGAAATACAGGACAGCTCTCTTTGGCATGGTCACAGACTGTGATGATAAGATCAAAGGGCGTATCTAAAACTGTCTCAATGACTTTTGAGTGGTATCTCTCTCTCCACTGGCCTTTGGACTCTAAGAGTGCTTGCGCATTAGGGTTTACTGTACCGCTTGCTTTGACTCCTGAACTTTGCGCTTCGACACAATCGCCAAACTTCGCATTGATCAAGGCTTCAGCCATAATTGAACGACAGCTGTTTCCCGTACAAAGAATTAGTACCTGTTTTTTCTGACTCATAGTTTACATTCCCCTGTTTCTGATAGTTTTTTCAGCGGCGGAAGTTCAATGGGCATGCATCGAATTTCTGCCAAGGCTTCACTTCGAAAGCGGTCAAGCGGACTTCTTATAGAGTAGTAGGCCCAGGTTCCTTTACGCTCTACGCGCAAAAAACCTGCCTCTTTCAAGATCTTGAGATGACGTGAAAGCCGCGATTGGATCATACTCAAAGAGGCTTGTAGATCGCAGACGCACGACTCGCCGTACGTATCGATAAAGCGCAGTAAGAGCACGCGTGTTTCATCACTTAGTGCAGAAACACTTTTTAAAAAGACTTCCATATCTAACTCCTTAGGATGTATTGTAGCACAAATCAATAACAATATCAAGATATATTGATATAATGATTTTTTACAAGTAAAGAAATTAAGAGAGCTGTTAGCCGGGCAGTTTTATTTAAAAGATAGTAGTGCAAATAGTTTTATATTTGAATAGGGCAGGCTGCTTAAAGCAGCCCAGATGGAAATAGCAGTACAAGATGATGTTGCTATTTTTTGATTTTGTAGAATATACCTTACTCGTCACCGGTCAGTTTTGTTATTCCCAGTCCTGTCTCTATGGGATAACCCGCTTTAGCCCACCCTTTTAACCCGCCTTGCAGGTTAGTGGCATTTTTATAGCCAAGATGTCTGAGTGACTGTGCTGCGAGTGCACCACGGCTTCCACCGCGACAATAGGTGACAATAACGGCATCTTTGTCTTTGACCTGGTTTAAGATCTCAAACTCCAGATTACCGCGAGTGATCGCATACATATCATCAGCATAGATCTGCCCCTCTGCTCTCTGCTCACTTTCGCGAACATCAAGAATGATGACAGCTTCTTCTTTATCAATCTTTTCTTTAAGCTGCTTTGGCGTCATCTCTCCCGCCTCTTTCTTTGCCTCAATTAACAGTTTTTCTGTTTCCGGATGTGCGGCAAAAAGTACCGTTGCAGAAGAGAGCGCTGCGATTAGCGCAATGTTGATAAACTTGATGTTCATAGTAATCCTTTTTTAGTAGCAATTCATAATTAAAATATCTGAATTTGTAGCAATAGATTACTCTTCCAATGTAAAAATAACGTAAATCTAGTATAGATTAGACTGCGATAGAATAGGGTGGTAACAATTAGCAATTCAGATTATGAACAATAAAAGTATAGAGTGACGCTCTATTCTCCATAAAGGGCACCTCTAAACATAAACACGAAGTGTTTTTGATGAAAATGAGTGCGTCAAATATGCGCCAACTGATGCTGATTGAATCTTTAGGCTACTTTATACAGTGGCCTCCTTAACTCTTTTGTGTTATGCTTATTTCCATATAAAAAGATAGGGATAGAAGCTTGAAAGAGAGTCATATACTGATCCACACTATCATCGATGAGATCGAAAAAGTCGTCATCGGCAAGCGCGAGAAGATCGAGTTGGCGATGGCGGCATTTTTGTCTGGCGGGCACCTGCTCATCGAAGATATGCCGGGTGTCGGCAAGACGACCTTGGCCAAGGCACTTGCGCATGTACTCGGCTTGGAGTTCGGGCGTATTCAGTTTACTTCTGACCTGCTGCCGGCAGACATCATCGGTGTCAACTACTTTGATGTCAAAAGCGGTGAGTTCCGCTTTAAAAAAGGGCCTATATTTAGCTCTATACTGCTGGCCGATGAGATCAACCGTGCGACGCCCAAGACGCAGAGTGCTCTGTTGGAAGCGATGGCAGAACATCAGGTGAGTGTCGAGAACGAGACCTATCTTCTTGATGAACCATTTTTCGTTATTGCCACAAAAAACCCTTATGAAGAGTCGGGTGTCTTTACAATGCCAAGCTCTCAGCTTGACCGTTTCGTCTGTACGATCTCCCTGGGGTACGCGGACAGAGCATCGGAGCGTGAGATCTTGCGGCAGGGCGATCTAAACAGAGCGCAGGCACTTAAAACTTTTCCCAAAGAGGAGGTGATGCATCTGTTGGCGTTAAGTAAAAAGGTTCATGTCAGTGACGCGATCCTGGACCTGATACAGAGTATTATCGAAGTCACCCGTGAACAGGGGCTGTTTGTATACGGGCTGTCGACTAGAGGGGCCTTAGCGCTTTTACAGCTCTCAAAAGCCTATGCCCTCATAAGAGGCAGAGACTTTGTTACGCCTAATGACGTCACGAATGTCTTAGAGCCTGTTGTAATACATCGATTGGAGTTAACAAACCGTGATAGTACTGAATCTGCTGCAAAAAAGATTCTCGCGCTCATTTGCCAAGATTGCTAGAAAAGGCAGCGAGAGACCGACAAAGTATATCTATCTGCTTATCTTTATATTTGTTGCACTGTTTATGCAGGCCTATATACACAATTATAACATTGTCTATCTGGCACTTTTTTTCACCTTTGCCTTCTCTATCAGCAGTTACGCCTTTGGACGAAATAACATTCGTGCTTTGGAGGTGGAACTGCTCTCTCTACAAAGAGTGTTTGCCAACAGAACAAGCGCTTACACACTCTCTTTGTCCTCTTCAAAGCGCGACATCTATGATATTACCTGTATCAGCTTGGACGAAAAACAGCACTGCCCGGTCATTCGGGCCAACAGGCCTGAGGTGTTGACCTTCTCCCATAGATATGACCATAGAGGTCCTGCGAAACTGGAGAGTGTAGAGTGTGACAGCGGTTTTCCGCTGCCTCATCAGAGTTTCTTCAAGGTCTTCGATGTCGACAAGGCTTTTGTGGTCTATCCTGAACCTAAAGGTGAGAGTATAGATACCTTCATTGCCAAGAACAATGCCCTGTATGGAGATAAAGATGACTTTGAAGGCATTAAGAGCTATGAGAACAGTGACCGTTTTTCTCAGATCTATTGGCCGTCCTTAGCCAAGGGTGAAGTGCTGATGAGCAAGGTCTTTTCACATACCAATGAAGTGGCGGTGCTTCATTTCGATTTTGTGTCGTGCGGGTCTGAGACCGAGCAGCGGCTTTCGCAACTTGCCCTGTGGGTCTTAGAGTGTGAGCAGCGTTCTTATGCCTTTACCATTTTGATAGGACAAAAAATATTAGACAGTAAAAAGATGAGCAGTGATGAGATTCTCACCTACCTTGCCCAGTATTAAGTCACCGCCAAAGAGTCTGCATCTTGTAGATATTGCACTCTTTTTGTCGATTTTGCCCCATTTGGAGCGGCTTAAGTTCCCGATGCTTGTCTACCTGCTTGTCGTCTTTATTGTGCTTGTCATTAAACGAGAGCTCTCAAAACCTCTTCAGTATGGCTTGATGTTTTTTGGGCTGCTGTCGGTCATAAGCTCTTTTTACACGGACTTCAACTTCTCATCGTTCAGCAAGTTCGCACTCTACCTTTCATTTTTGAATGCGCTGCTTATCTATGCCGTTACGCTTCAGCGTATGAAAGGGGAGTTGAACTTCTATCTTGCTTTCTCACCGGCCATGCTGCTGATGCTCTCATTTTTCCTGCACAACTCCATTGTAATGCTCTTTTACATGGTCTTCACACTGTTTATCTTTTTACTGCTTTTTGTCTGGCACAAGATGAACAATTCACTCAATGATGTTCTAAAGATATCGCTCTCCATCTTTGCTTACTCTCTGCCGGTGGTGGCCCTTCTGTTTCTGGTATTTCCGCGTATCAGTTTTGAAAAAGCAGACTATGGATTTCGTGATGAGCTGGTCAAAAGAAGCGGCCATAATGGGCAAATGTCCTTAGGCAGTGATGCGCTTATGGTCCCATCACCTCAGGTTATTATGGAGGTCTATTTTGACGAAAAATTGCCTCAAGGCAGAGACCTGTACTTTCGGGGAACGACACTCTATGTCGACAGTAATGATTCGTTCAGACAGTTAAAGAACCTTGATAAAGAGCCTCTGAACTCCAAGAATAGAGCGGTTGGATTAAGCGAGAGTGTTGGGTATAAGGTTACACTGTACCCGCATAATGAAAAGTGGTTATACAGCATTGATGTCCCTGACTACGCACCCGAAAAAAGTACCCTGTTCGATGATTACACACTTGTGAGTAATGAAAAGATAGAGAAAGTCTACCGCTATGCACTGCGATCTTATCTCTCTTATAAAATGAATGCCCCCCTCAGTACTCAGATAAGAGAGGCTTCGCTTAAAGTCAATGAAGATCGCGATAAGGTAAGTGCTGAGATTGCAAAGAGTTTGATAGCCTCGAGTGACAAGGAGACCTTGAACAACCTTATGGACTACTTTCAGTCACTGAACCTGGTCTACACTCTAAAACCGGACCCATTCGACAGAGAGAGACCGATAGACTCTTTTTTACAAGAGAGCAAGAAGGGGTATTGTGTCCACTTCGCAGCCGCCTTTACCTATATGGCAAGGGTCGCCAAGCTTCCGACCAGAGTAGTCACCGGGTTTATGGTCAACACAGATGATGCCTTGGACAACTACCTCGTTGTGAGAGAATATTCCGCGCATGCCTGGGTTGAGGTCTATCTAAACACGCAAGGGTGGACGAGGGTGGAGACGACAAGTTTTGCTAAGCGTTATGCTGCCGACACACTGCAAAATCTTGACAACAGTAACCTGAGTCAAACGGAGAAATTCTTACGCTATACCAATTTACGTTTTATGTATGTCAAGTATGTCATCGAGACATGGATATTGGAGTACAGTCGCGTGAAGCAGATGGAAGTACTGCATAACTTACTAAACAATACGATCTACCTTGTCAAGTTCATGCTATTTACATTGTTATTTGTTGCATTGTCTGTTGTCTTGGCACTGTTTGTCAATACGCAGAGATGCAGAGACCGACTCTTATGTCTAATGACACCTTTTTTTAAAAAGGCTAAAAAAGAGGGCTTTGTTAAAGAACCGAATGAGAGTATGCATGACTTTTTCAATCGCTTGAAACGTGTGTATGACCGAGATGCTATGGATAAAATAGACAGCGTGTATCACATCATAAAATATGCAGAAAAATATAGTGAAGAGGATACAGAAAAATTAAAAGATCTGTTGAAAACAGTCAGTATAAAGATGAAATAAGCCATGAGTTTGGATGATGGTCAAGCAGTTACCCTTATCTAAGTAGGCTTACAGTAAAATACGCCCTTATTATAAGATGGAGTTAAGCAATATGGAAATTATGAATGTGATTGACGCTATTAAAGGGCGTGCATCAAAGCGAAAGTTTTTAAATAAATTAGTTCCTAAAGAGACAATTGAAAAGATTTTAGAAGCAGCTGCGATGACACCAAGTGGTGCAAATATGCAGCCGTGGACTGTCTATTCAGTCAGTAATACAGAGATGCTTACAAAAATCGGCGATGCGATTATCGCACACATAGAAGCGGGCGGTGACGTCGATCAGCATGTACAGTATTATCCTCTTAACTGGATCAACCCGTACAAAAAGCGCCGTATTCTTACCGGAGCGGGGCTTTATAAGCTAATGGAAGTCGACCGTCATGATTATGAAAGCCGTCAGAAGATGTGGTTTGACAACTACCGCTGGTTCGGAGCGCAGAATGTGTTTTTTGTTTATGTTGAAAATGAGCTGATTAACGGTGCACAAGGGCCACTTATAGATTGTGGTGCGTATATGCAAAGCCTTATGTTGGCAGCAGAAGGATATGGCTTAGCTTCTGTACCTCAAGGTTCTACGACTGAATATGGCAAAATCATCTCTAAAGTGATGGGTGTGCCGGACAACTACTCTATGCTTTACAGTGTTGTTGTCGGTTATGAAGATACGGATGCCAAGATCAACACGTATCAGCCTGCCCGTGTAGCGATGAAAGATGTCGTAACCTTCATCGACTAAAAAAGTTCCAGCTTCGGCGCGATTTGCACCGGGGTTCACCTCTCGACGTACCGATGTACGCCTTCGGGTTCACACCCGGCACAACTCACACCAAATCTGAAACTTTTAATACTTTGAACCTGTAAGATGAGCTTCGCCATCTTATTCGGCGCGATTTGCGCTTCAGTTTACCACTCGACGTACCGATGTACGCCTTCGGGATTACTTCTGCCCAACTCACACCAAATCTGGAACTTTTAATACTTTGAACCTGCAAGATGAGCTTCGCCATCTT
>JAQIBF010000060.1 GCA_027859195.1 Helicobacteraceae bacterium | reverse complement strand
TATTTACCTCCTAGAAGCTTTTGAGCTTCTTATATACGTTTAGTTTATGTAATAAGAATGATTTTGATATTAAATGAGTGAGAATTTTATACTGAAAATATGCATATATTAGCTAAATTTTAAAAAGTGAAAACGAAAATAATCTCTTGTAAGACCGTCAATAGCGAACTAAACTAAGTGTTGTTGGTGAGTATGATACATAATACCGGATATCTCTTTAACGAGTTTCTTGCCGTCGAAGCAGGTTATGTCAATTTAGGTCAATTTACCTATAAAGCGACCTCCACAACCACTACCACGAATGGGTCATATAAGCTACAAGGCGCCAACGCAGACGTACTTGCCCATCTACCGCTTTTTTTTGATGGGTTTTCGTTAACAGCACGGGGAGGATTGCTCTACGCCCACTTGAAAGAAGAGTATTCCAATACCGGTAGTTATACGAAAAATGGCCTGGGTTTCAAATATGGTCTTGGCGCTCAGTACGACTTTTCTCCTGCATGGGGTCTTCGGGGAGAGTTGGAAAACTACCATCTTGAAGAGTCCTTTGCGGGCGGTGCCGATATGCAACTCTTCTCTATCGGAGTGGTTTACCGTTTCGGCGTCAAAGAAGAGGTAATACCTGAACCGGAGCCTATTGTGATCATCAAAGAGGTGCAAATACCTGCCGAATCGATCGTTATCACGACACCGCCACCGCCCGCAGAACGTATTGTACTCGCATCAGATGCGCTTTTCGATTTTGATCAGGCGAAGCTGCTCCAACAAGGACAAGCAGCACTTAAAAAACTTGCTCAAAACATTACAGAAAACGATCGCCTGATCATCACAGGACACACTGACAATGTTGGGACAGAGGAGTACAACCTAAAGCTTTCAGATAAACGGGCGAATGCCGTCAAAGACTATCTGGTCCTTCAGGGGATCTCTTCAGAACAGATAGAGACTGAAGCCAAAGGTGAAAGTGAACCAGTCGCGGATAATGATACAGATGAAGGTCGAACGGCAAACAGGCGTGTCGAAATTATCATCATTACAAAAACAAAATAAAAGGAGATCTCAATGAATTATCTTGCACAAAGAACTAAAGGTATTGTTTGGGTTTTGCTCATTAGTGCCGTATTTATATTTATACTACTGCTAGGATGTAGCTCAGAAGATAGACTGTTGGGAGGAGCTGGAGCTGGTGATGCACCTTATGTAGTGTCATCAAACCCGACACAAGGGAAGTCAAATGTTGACGTTAACCAATCTATAACGATTCTCTTTAGCCAAGAGCTGGATCCAGCGTCTATCAGTGAGACAACATTTTATATGATAGTAGGCAATGAAATTGTTCATGTCGCGGGTACGATTACGCATGACAAAAACACCCTTCGCTTTACCCCTGATGCCGAGCTTCTTCCCCATACAAGCTATAAAGCTGTTGTAACGACGCAAGTCGCTGCTTTGAATGGTCTGCACCTGATCAACACCTACACGTTATTATTTGTCTCCGGCAGCAATGGCGACAGTGATGGCGATGGCATTAACGATCCGAATGACAACTGCCCGAATGTAAGCAATCCCGACCAGAGTGATACCGACAATGACGGCATTGGCGATGCCTGCGACTCCAATACAGACACAGATGGTGATGGCATAGAAGATGGCATTGACAACTGTCTTATTGTTCCGAATCCCGATCAAGCTGATACTGACGGCGATGGCGCGGGGGATGCCTGTGACACAGACGATGATAATGACGGCGTTCTAGACACTCTGGACAACTGTGTTGTAACTATCAATCCGGATCAGGTAGATACCGACGGTGATGGAACAGGCGACGCCTGTGACAATGATGATGATAACGACGGCATCGAAGACAATCTGGACAACTGTGTTATTGTTCCAAATTCCGACCAGGCAGATACAGACAATGACGGTGCAGGCGATGCCTGTGATACCGATGATGATAATGACGGTATTTTGGATGGCAACGATAACTGTTTGTTGATCCCGAACCCCGATCAACTCGATACCGATAACGATGGCATCGGCGACACCTGTGACAGCGATGATGACAACGATACCGTACTGGATGTGAACGACAACTGTGTTATCGTGCCAAATCCAGGCCAGGAAGATGGCGATGGTGACGGCATCGGAGATGCCTGTGACAGTAACACCGACAGTGATGGTGATGGGATCGATGACGGTAGTGACAACTGTCTGCTCATACCAAATCCTTCCCAAGAGGACAGTGACATGGATGGTATTGGAGATGTATGTGATGACACAGCTAATTTAGTTGGCCTCTGTGGTGCCAATGCCGAAGCGATTATCAACTTAGGGAATGATCGTGCATCTGTAGAGAGCAACGCCGGCGGCTTGCTTTGTACACTGTTGGGGCTCCTCTGCCCTAGCATCGATGGAGATGCCAATCTTATTGACGCTGATGCTGAAACCAAGGCAACAGTAACCACATTAGTTGAACTTGCCGGTTCTGCGACAATACTTGTCAAAGATGAAGATGAAGTGTATCCGGCAGGAAGTACCGTCGGTTTCGTGCTTCAAGATACCAGTGATACACTGACGGTTAATCTGGCAAATAACCTTACCATTAAAACCTATTTGAACGGAGTTCTGCAAGAAGAGGTGACTAGCAGCTCTATATTGGCTTTAGACTTACTCGGTCTAACTGGGACAGGCAAGGCTTATTACAGTTTCAATACTATCAAAGATTTTGACAGTGCTGAATTAACCATATCCGGACTTGCTGACCTCATGGAGACCATTGACGTTTATGGAGTCTGCGTTTATTAGCATCATATTTTGTGACGCTGCAGAACATTGCAGTCGTCACCTATACTTTCATGACCTATTCAAAAACTACTGCAATGTGTCCAAGATAAAATACAACGCCTTTCTTACCTTTTGTTTAAACAATATAATGGGTGAGATGGGTTTTTTACCTTCAAGAAGGGTACTCAAGTTATTAGCATAGACTCTCCAATGCAGCTTCCTAAATGACATTACAGTCACTTCTAGCACTCCAAACACAGATCACCTGTTTCTTCAATGGCTTTCTATTAAAAAAGTAGTGTCATTACTGTTGAACTAGTGCATATCAGCGAGATATCATCTTTTATTTAAACTAATAATATTTTATTTAGTTATTTACTGCTATATTTACTCTATGAAAAAACTACAGTGCGCCACACTCGAAGGCATCGAAGCTATCCCTGTATCTGTTGAATCAACCCTAACAAAGGGACTTCCATCTTTTACGATTGTCGGTATGGCATCGACTGCCATTAATGAAGCGAGAGAACGTGTTAAATCTGCCCTGTTGTCAAACGATTTCGTTTTTCCTCCTAAACGTATCACCATCAATCTTTCACCCTCAGATGTTAATAAAAACGGTTCACACTTTGACCTGAGCATTGCCCTTTTAATCGCACTTGACAGTGCAGAGACAGACCTTTCTACATGGCATGTCTTTGGAGAGTTGGGACTCGACGGCAGAGTCAAAGAGAATGCCCTCCTCTATCCCCTTGTACTCTCTCTTGCCAATAATGCCAATATGCAAAAAGTATTGGTTCCCAAAGAGAGTCTCTCCAAGGTACGTAACATTCCTAATATTGAATTCATAGGTGTCGAACATCTTAATGATGCAATAGCTTTTTTCAAAGGCGACGATGAGAAGGTTGTACGCCAAGACTCCACAGAGATCGACCATCCGCACTACACCATCCATAAAGAGACCTACTATTTTCAGAAACATTACCCTATAGACTTTATCGACATCAAGGGCCAAGAGAATGCTAAACGTGCGGCCTTGGTCAGCGCAAGCGGTCTGCACAACCTGCTTTTAGAAGGAAGCCCAGGCTGCGGCAAATCGATGATCGCTAAACGCTTACACTATATTCTGCCACCTGTTACCTCTAACGAACTTCTTGATATTGCCAAATTAGATTCACTCGACGGTGTCGAGCCGCATTTTACGCCGCTACGCCCTTTTAGGTCGCCTCATCACACATCAACGCCGGCATCTGTCTTTGGCGGAGGCAGCCATAAGGCCCAAATCGGTGAGATAGGATTGGCCCACAATGGAATTTTATTTTTTGATGAACTTCCACACTTTCAAAAACCTGTACTCGAAGCCCTCCGTGAGCCGTTAGAAGACAAAAAGATCCGTATTTCAAGAGTCAATACAAAGGTAGAGTATCCAACCTCTTTTCTCTTTATCGCCGCCATGAATCCCTGTCCCTGCGGAAATCTTCTAAGTACAACACAGGATTGCCGCTGTTCGGAACGAGAGATACTGCGCTACAAAAACCGACTTTCGGACCCTTTTTTAGACCGGATCGACCTCTATGTCCAGATGCAAAACATCCACCCGGATGACACATCCTCTTTTAGCTCGGAATCGCTGCACAGGCAGGTTCTTTATGCCCATAAACGTCAAATGGCGCGAGAGCAGAAGTGCCTTAACGGCCAGTTGGAAGACAGCAGCATTGACAAATATTGTAGCTTGGACGATGATGTAAAAACTATTTTAGACCAAGCCGTTATTCGTTATCAGCTCTCATTTCGCAGCATAAAAAAGATCCAAAAAGTCGCCAGGACTATTGCTGACCTGGACAACGCCGATACTATTTTAAAGAGCCATCTTCTAGAAGCCCTCAGTTACAGAAGACGCGAACGGTGAGACTACAATTTTATCATGACAGGTGACGACTAAATTTTTCATACTAATAGCTTGTACTCTTGTTAGCTAATCTTGCCTATAATTTAATTACTATATATTTAAAGGATATTTTAATGGGTAAAATTATCATGATGTTCAGCATCTTTTATTCGCTTTCCCTCTCAGCAAACACATCGATTTTTGAACACAAAGTACAAAAACCGGAAACAACCTACAATAAAGAGTTATGTAAACTTTTTACGGAGAAGGCCACTACCTATGAAGTGTCCATGCGTGATGATGCGTATGCACAGGCCACACTGCAGTCGTACAAAGACCGTGCGCTCATTTACTGTAAAGAGTAGAGCAAACACGCGGCAGCTTTTCAAAACAGCCAAAAGAGATAGCCTGCTCTAAAAGACACCGCTACTGTTCAACAGCAACTCTTTCGCCCGTTGATAGATATACTTGTTTCAGTTCGACATCATCAAACCTTTTTACCAGAACCGGCCATATAGGTGCGGTCAAACTTATAGCATGGTGTTGCAGCATAAGAGCTTCACCTTGAGAGTTACTGTCAGGTAGTTCGGCTCGACATTGGCACAAACACATTGCTGAATTCATCCACGACAATATCTTTGAGCAGTGTGATAACTCGCGTCTCTAGTTCTCTCTCGGAATATTTGTGTTGCGTATCATCTCTAGCCACTCGCCCATCTTTTTTTCATACCCTATCGCTTTAAAATCGACAAAGTGCAGCGGCTGCGTCATATAGTTCTGCTCGACCCAGCCGCCAAAATCGTGCGGGTAACGATAGCCGATATGTTGCTGTTGAAGATGTTTTGGAATATCTTGGAGTTCTCCGGACCGGACTGCCTGCTGTGCAGCGTTGATCGCCATATAGGCTGAATTTGACTTGGGAGAGGCACAGAGGTAGATCACTGCTTGGGCCAAGATGATGCGTGATTCAGGATAGCCTATCATCTTCACTGACGTCATAGTAGAGGTACAGAGTGTCAGAGCCTGAGGATTGGCGTTACCGACATCTTCACTTGCAAGGATAACTAAACGCCGGGCAATAAACTCCGGCGGTTCACCGCCTTCTATCAGACGTGCCAGATAATAGATCGCAGCATCCGGATCAGAACCGCGAATAGACTTGATCATGGCAGAGGCCAGGTCATAATGGACACCGGCTTCAGAGCTGCCGCCACTCTGTGCATTGGGACGCAGAGAGTGCACCATCTCTAAAGTGATGTTTGTCTCTAAAACAGAAGCAAACTCCAAGAGTTTTAACATCCCTCTCGCATCACCGCCGCATGAGCGTAAAAGATACTCTCTAGCATCAGCTTCAACAGTTAGTTTTTCAGACGCCAACGCCTTATCCAACAGTATGTTAAGCGCCTCAATAGAGATAGGTTTTAATTCAAAAAGCAGCGAACGCGAACGCATCGCTGCGGTCAGTGAGAAAAATGGGTTTTCAGTCGAAGCACCAATAACTAACACACTGTTCTTTTCCATAACCGGCAGTAACACTTCTTGCTGATTCTTCGCCAGTCGATGGACCTCATCGATAAAGATGAGCGGTTTTTGCAAAGCGTTGGCATATTGGTCAAAGATCTTGCGAAGCTGTTCTACTTTTAATGAGGTGGCATTAAACTCGTAAAAAGGGAGGTCCATCACTTTGGCGATAACCCGGGCAATAGTGGTCTTGCCGCAACCTGGAGGACCGTAAAAGAAGCTGTGTCCCAGCTTTCCTTCTTCACAGAGTCTACGCAGAGTGGCATTAGGCTTGCAGAGTTTCTCTTGACCTAAGACACTGTCAAAATTGCTCGGACGTAAAAGGTGGGTAAAGTCAGCCATCGGTACTGTTATTTCCTTCTATCTTTTGTGACCTTCGCTGTCTCTTTTTTTCTGCCTTTTGGTTTTGCCTTGGCGTGTGCTGTCTCTTTTTTTCCAATATTTGGTTTTGGTTTAGCAGCTGCGTTCTCTTTCTCTTTAGCCGCTTCTTCTATTTGAACTTTACGAGCCTTCTCTGCTACCGTTTTTGTCTTCTCTTCGTCTCTGGTATTATCCAGGTACTCTCGAAGGTGCACATACTCACTGCGCTCTAAAAAGCGTGTTTTTCCTGTTGGCAGGTTATTTAACTCGATACCGCCGAAACTGAGACGTTTCAGATCAACGACTTCAGCATCAAAGTGGGCAAAAAAACGGCGAACCTCACGGTTATGTCCCTC
>JAQIBF010000036.1 GCA_027859195.1 Helicobacteraceae bacterium | reverse complement strand
ACGGGGACACGACGTTTTGGGAAAAGTGCAAAACTATTGCTAGCAGGCAGATAACCGCGGTGTTCCTCGTATGTCGCTGTGTCAAAGGTGCCCAAGTGAGGCAGGGTTACCGCGTGTCCGACTCTGAGCAGGCCACGAATCTCCCGCAGCGTCGCTTTCAGCAATTTCTGAGATTGAGTGTTTGAGATACCCAACTCCTTTGCAACATTTTCAATAAGTTCAGTTTGGTCCATGATCGTTCCTTTGCGGGTGCATTTTCTGCAAACAGATCTCTCTCAATGTTATAGAGATTGATTGCTCTTCTTTACTATATTACTCTGTTAGAGCAAATGTATACATGTGATGACTATCTCAACACATATAATGCCTGGTACGGCAGAATATCGCGCGTAAGGATATGGTCGGAATCAGAAGAGATAAAAGTCACCCGTCAAGAGTTGGCGTATAAGTTAAACGTACTCGAGGATTGTCTGGAGGAACTCGAACTTATACCGGAAAGTGATGCTGTGACACCACAAGAGATAGAAGATTATGACGATTTAAAAAAACGAGTACCTCATGTTAGCAATGCAACCAACTGCAAGTCTTGCACAAAACTATTAACTTCTTTCCCTGTCCCTTCTTTGACCAAACTACTATACAATACGCTAAAAACTGATAACAGTTTCGCTTCTAAAAAAGGAAGAGATATGAACACTACAAAAGAAAGCTTTAGAATGGTAGAAACACTGGGCGATCTTGCAGGCTTAGCGGATTATTCACTCATGGATACACTTGATGCTGATCCTGAAGCAACAGAGGACGGTGTTGACCACGCGCCAAGACAGGTCTTCAGCGGGCACTATGTCCCCGTCAATCCAACGCCGATCCAAGAGCCACACTACATTGCGCATAGCAAGACGTTCTTTAAGGAGCTCGGTTTTGATGATGCCTTGGCAACCAACGAGGATTTTATGCGTATGTTCTCAGGCGATGCCTCTCAACTGCCGGAACCTTTGCGTCGTCATGGTTGGGCAACGGGGTATGCCCTCTCTATCTACGGTACAGAATATTACCAGCAGTGCCCTTTTCAAACAGGTAATGGTTACGGTGATGGTCGTGCCGTCTCTATCTTTGAGGGTGTACTAAACGGCAAACGGTGGGAAATGCAGCTCAAAGGCGGAGGCCGAACCCCCTACTGCCGCGGAGCCGACGGCCGGGCGGTACTGCGTTCGAGCATTCGCGAGTTTTTGGCACAGGAACATATGCATGCTCTGGGCATTCCCACCTCACGCTCTCTCAGCCTATACACCTCCAAAACAGAGACGGTAACACGCCCCTGGTTTAACCAAAGCTCCTACTCAAGAGACCCCGAAGTGATGATAGAAGAGAATGTGGCCATCACGACACGCGTGGCACCTTCCTTTCTTCGCGTAGGTCAGATTGAACTTTTCGGCCGACGTGCCCGTAAAGATGAACACCCCAAAGCGATGGAAGAGCTGGAGAAGATCGTACTGCACCTCATTGACCGTGAATACAGTGATGAGATTGACCAAAGTCTGCCGCTTATGGAGAAGGTATTACTGCTTGCCCAGGCTTTTCGCAACCGTCTCATCTCGCTTGTCGCCAACTGGATTCGTGTAGGCTACTGCCAGGGAAACTTCAACAGTGACAACACAGCCCTGGGCGGTTTCACCCTCGATTACGGGCCTTTTGGATTTATCGATATGTTTGATCCCAAATATCAGCCATGGACGGGCGGCGGTGACCATTTCTCCTTTTTCAATCAGTCCCAAGCTGCTATGCAAAACTTTCATATGTTTAGCACAGCTGTTTATCCACTGATCAAGTCCGACATGATGGCGGTAGAAGAACTAGAAAAGATTCTAAATGGCTTTTCCAAAGCCATGCAAGAGCAGATGGAAGCCATGTGGGCATCGAAACTTGGAGTAGAGACCTTTGATAAGGAACTCTATAATGAGCTTATAATGCTGATGATACAGACTCAGGTCGATTACACGATCTTCTTCCGCGAACTCTCGCATATACCCGAAGAAATCACGTCCCTTCTAAAAAGCTTCTACGGTGATGCGTCCAATAATGAGGAACTGCTAAAGCGCTGGTCTCAGTGGCTGGAGAAATGGCATTCCTGCATCGATGTAACGACAACCGAGTCCCGTCAGAAACTATCGGAGCAGATGAAGAGAATGAACCCAAAATACACTTTGCGGGAGTGGTTCCTCGTCCCTGCCTACAAAGAAGCCGAAAAAGGTGACTACACACTTATCAAAGAGCTGCAGGAAGTGATGACAAAGCCCTATGATGAGCAGTCAAAAGAGATAGAAGAGAAATACTATAAACAAAAGCCTTCGCAATTCTTCGATATCGCCGGGATATCCCACGTGAGCTGTTCGTCGTAGGCTTACTGGATACCGTCGGCCTCACTCTAAAGAGGTTGGAGTGAAAGAGGAAATATTTTGAAAAAGTGGGTTGCCCCTTAATTTGAATACCAAGTGATCATCTAATGCATCTTTAAAATCTAACTGAATAAGTTTTCTAGCTGAAAATATATTTTCACCACTTCTAAAACTATTTAAGGGGATTGAGAGGGGTTGAGCCAGCAAGTCATTACTGAGAACATCGGTGTGCACCGATCAACAATATGTCGGGAGTTACAGCGTAGCAGCGGTCAACGGAGGTATCGGCTCAAACAGGCGCAGATGAAGTCAGCGCAACGGCACCGTTCTAACCCAAATTATAGACGACTGGGGGTGAGGCAGAGCCTCAACATTTATAGCAGCTGGTCGGCTTTATAGGTTTTGATGACCTTGTCGTTGCGGTCGACGATCTCCATAGCGTAGCTTGTTTCGTTGGCAACGAGTTTGTACTCGTTCCAGCTGTTTTGTTCGCGGACAAAGTGCTTTGAGAGCATGTCATAACCGTCTGCATTGAGCAGTGTAGTAAGTTTCTGACGCTGCTCATTGGTAAGACGGGACAGCTCTATAAGCGGACCGCCGCTTTTTACTTTGATTTCGGCTTCATCATCTACCGTGAAGAGCGGGTCCAGGAAATTGTCTATGAAGGCGTATTTGTCAAACTTGACAAGATCATCAGGCTGCTCACCGACACCAATATAGAGAATTGGGATGCGCATGGCATGGGCGATACTGAAGATCGAACCCCCTTTGGCCGTACCGTCGAGTTTGGTGATGATAATACCGTCGATGTCTATCATCTCGTTAAAGGCTTTGGCCTGGGCAATGGCAGAGTTGCCCTGAGTTCCGTCGAGGACCAGGATCTTGCGATGCGGTGCGCCTGAATGGGCTTTGTCACTTATGCGTACGATTTTTTTAAGTTCATTTGCCAAATTTGTCTGGGTGTGAAGACGACCGGCAGTGTCGATGATGACACGCTCGAAACCTCTTGCTTTGGCAGACTCGATGGTGTCGTAACAGACGGCAGAAGGGTCGTGCCCTTGGCGAGATGAGACAATTGGTACGTCAAGCTTCTCTGCCCAGCGTGTTAACTGCTCAATTGCCGCTGCGCGGAAGGTGTCGGCAGCACCCAGCATGACACGCTCGCCATTGTCTTTGTACTTTTTGGCCAGTTTGGCAATGGTCGTCGTTTTACCGGCACCATTAACACCGATGATCAGTTCGACAAACGGCTTTTCAAATTCAGGCTCTTCATAGTTTGCCCATGCCATCGTCGCCAAAAGTTTAGATTCCAGCTGTTCTTTTGTGACCGTGTCTTCATAAAGTTCACGAAGAATGATCTCGATAAGGTCGTACTCTACATCGGCTTCCAGCAGAATATTTTCGAGGTCAGCTTTAGGAATACGTGCCCGTTTTTTGGGTGCGACTGTCTTCATGGCCTCAGTAGTTTTGTTAAGACCTTTTTTGAAAAAACTGAACATCTATTTTCCCAAAGCCTTTTTGATGTCGCTTTCGATCATCTCTTCAGGTGTCTGGCCAACGTAATGGGTAATGTACTGACCGTCTTTGTACATGACCATCAAAGGGATAGGGAAACGCTGACCGACTTTGGTCGCTGATGCAATAGCACGGTAGAGACGTTCGTTCTCTTTAGAATTGACAATGGCATAGTCCGCACCATATTTCTTTTTAAAGGCCTCAAGATCAGAATTTTTGATCTCATCTTCTATGGTCACACCCAAAATAAGCAACTCGTTGGAGTACGTTTTTTGCAGATGCGAGAGGTTCGGTGCTTCGGCGCGGCAAGGCGGACACCAGGTTGCAAAGATGTCAAACATAATGACTTTCCCCTCATGCCCTTGAACAGTGAAGTTAACCCCGGTTTTTGTGACATTGTAATCAGCACCGTTTGTATCAACAAGATGAAACGTTTCAGAAGCAACCATATTGCTGGCTTCTTCGCTGGAATCATTGCTACAACCTACAAAGAACAGCGGGAGTATAATAGAGAGTGAAAGAAGTGTTTTTTTAAACATTAAATGGCCTTTTGGGTAATATTAGTGCGATTATAACAAAGAAGGTACAAAATGTCTGTGACAAAAGTGACTTTACGGAAAAAATGTTTGAAGACGTTACGTACGTTAAGCAGGCATGACCAAAGGAGTCGAAACGCGCGGCTCAATATGAAGCTTCTTAATACGCCTGCATTACGAAAAGCGAAGCATGTTTTGGCATTTTGGCCATTAGACATGTAACCGGATATCAGGCGTTCAATTTTAAGTCTACGTCGGCAAAAAAAGCTCTATCTTCCCTTTATGGAAGACGACAGTTTCAAGATGGTACCATTTAGACTTCCCCTGACACAGAAGCGTTTTGGTATTTTTGAACCGGGGAACTCAAATCGAAAAATAAAAAAAATAGATGTAGCTATAGTACCGGCAGTGGGTGTAGACGGTGAAGGACGCCGTATAGGTTTTGGAAAAGGCATGTACGACCGATTTTTTGCAAAATTAAAACATAAGCCCTATATCATATTTGTTCAATCAAAACTTTGTAATACTTCTAAATATATATGTGACGAATATGATGTCAAGGCCGACTTACTGATCACCCCGCGAGCGTATTATGCTGCTATGAAGGGTACTAACAATGATAAACGAAATACTCTTAGGCGGTGGAATAGCCACACTTAGCGGTGTGCTTGGATTTTTTATCTCAAAAAAGATGGGCAGTGCTCATTTTGATATATATATTGAACAGGCAAAGGCAAAGGCCAATGCTATTGAAAAAGAGGCAGAACTGCTGCTCGAACGCTCTAACTTAAAAGCCAGAGAGATCGAACTTCAGGCTGATAAAGAGTACACTGCAGCGAGCGAACGTGCTATAAAAGATCTTTCAGAACGCGAAGCGAGCATTGCGAATAAAGAGCGAGTCTTCGCATGGAATGTTGAGGAAGAAGAGTCCAGGCTTGAACGTGAGCACGGTACCGTCTCCACTCTAAAGATCAATGTCGAACGACAATCTGCAGCTCTGCAGAAACTTAAAGATGAGTATGAACAGCGTTTAGAAAAAGCGATACATGCGGTTGAAAATGCAGCAGGCATGACGAAAGATGAGGCAAAAGAGACACTTCTGCATCAGGTTGAGGAACGTTCAAGGGAGGATATAGCACATATTGTCCGCCGTTATGAAAATGAGGCAAAAGAGGAGGGGGCGCGTAAAGCAAACTACATCTTAGCTCAGGCAACGTCACGCTTTGCCAGTGACTTTGCACATGAACGTTTGACCAATACGGTACAGCTTAGTGATGACGAACTTAAAGGTCGGATTATTGGCCGTGAAGGTCGCAATATCAGGACCTTAGAACAATTAATGGGTGTTGATATTATCATTGACGATACGCCAAATGCAATTGAAATAAGCAGTTTTAATATGTACCGCCGAGCGATCGCGACACGTACCCTCGAGCTGTTGATCGAAGATGGCCGTATCCAGCCGGCACGTATCGAAGAGATCTATCAGAAAGTCTGTGATCAGTTTGAAGAGAAGATACTCGAAGACGGTGAAAATGTCATCTTTGAGTTAGGCCTCAGTGGACTGCATCCTGAACTGATCAAGCTGGTTGGACGTCTACGCTATCGTGCAAGTTACGGTCAAAACGCCTTAGCACATACTTTGGAAGTGGCAAATCTGGCTGGGATTATGGCTGCGGAAATGGGAGGCGATGCCAAACTTGCCAAACGCGCAGGTCTGTTACATGACATCGGTAAAGCATTGACACATGACTTTGAAGGGTCCCACGTCGATCTTGGTGCCGAAATCTGCCGACGTTACAATGAAGATCCTGTGGTCATCAATGCTATCTATGCCCATCATGGGTTACAGGAGATTGAGACGGTCGAGTGTGCAGCCGTTTGTGCCGGCGATGCTCTTTCTGCAGCCCGTCCGGGAGCACGCAGGGAAGTGCTAGAGAGCTTCTTAAAGCGGGTAGTAGAGATCGAAGAGATTGCATCGACCAAGACAGGTGTGAAACAGGCGTATGCTATTAATGCCGGGCGCGAAGTACGCGTGATGGTAAGTGCAGAGCTTGTAAGTGATGATGAGGCCTCTCTGCTCGCTAAAGAGATCGCAGAAGAGATAGAATCAAAAGTGAGCTATCCGGGGAATATAAAAGTCAATGTTATTCGAGAGAGCCGGGCAATAGAGTACGCACAATAGAGAAAAGATATTTACCATATCTATGTAGAGTATAAGAAATACTAATAATTGTGTGCCAAAAATGTAATAAGTTTCCGTTAAAATTACCACATTGAGAACTGTCAAGTGTATAAGATGGTTTTAAGGTGATAAGGTGGATCTAGCCAAAATAGCGCATAATATTGCATTAGCAAAACAAGATAATGCCCGATGGTTAGAGTATGCTGATGCCTTGATCAGTGGTTATGATATTGACAAAAAATATATTCCTTCATATCGAGATCACTGTATCCCTTTTGAATGGCTCAGTGCGCACAGCGATGAGTTAAGTCACCTGATTACTGCAAGTGATGAGGTCGAGACAGAACTGTTACATTTTGATATTATGGAACAGATCGAAATCTTACGCTATGATCTTCACGAAAGTTATAATCAGATAGTAAAAACATATTTTCCGGAACTGAACAACTTCTTTTTTTCCAATCTTTTTTTCAGCGTTAACCCAGCCTCAAAATTCGATCTTCTTGATGCAAAAAAGCAATTCATGGAGATGAAGAGGATCGCTGCAGAATTAGACAAAAAGCTGGATAATCTGGAACAATCAATGTGCCAATTATGTAGATTTAACATCGCGTTATAGGTTTGACCCGCTTCTTTATCTTATGCCTCGTCTTGTAAAATTAAACAAATGTCTGTAACATGTGCAGAGTATGTTAAGAAGTTGTTTCAATTGTACTTTTGCATAAGAGAGAACTCATAAAAAGTGTGGATCTTTTTATAAGAATTTGTGATAACAATGTAATAAGATATGTATAGAATACTATAAATCCTAAATTAGACGGAGTTTTTTTATGAACAAAGCAGAGACAGTAGAGCACTTGCATAATGCTAAAAAGGCACATGTTAAATGGGTACAGCGTGCGAAAGCACTAATTGAAGGTTTACCGATAGAAAAAGATGCGATCCCAGTTGATTGTACTGAGTGTAAATTCGGTCAATGGTTCTATGGTGAAGGCCAAAATCTCAATGCTATTCCCGGTATGGATTGCCTGCATGAGATAGAGACATTGCACTTTAATTTGCATGACATGTATATGAAGATCTTTAAAGTCTATTTTGGCGACATGAACCGTTCATTTTTCTCGAAACTTTTTAACATGAAGAAGACAATCACTGATACGGACAGGCAAGTTGCACGAGATTATTATGATCAGCTTCTTGAGATCTCGCACCAGCTGCTTGACGTTATTGGTCGTCTTGAACGCCGTTTACATGCTATGTCTTCATCCTCGTTTGAAGAGAATATTACTCTGTAACAGATGATTACCCTCTCATTAGGAGGGGGGCAGAGACCTTGTGTATTAGCGGACTCTATTTTTTAATCGTTACAACAATTGCACCGCGAAGATCACCCATTTTATACCCGGTGGCGTTGTCATGAGGATAGCTCTTTTTAAGCAACTGTGAACGGTTC
>JAQIBF010000180.1 GCA_027859195.1 Helicobacteraceae bacterium | reverse complement strand
GAGGGATAAAGAGAGCGCGCTTGCACACAATTTTCTATTCTCATAGCTATGGCTATGCGGCAAGAAAAGTTCTGCACAAGAGCATCTCTCTTTCTTCCCTCTGAGGTTGGCTAGGGTTTATAGAGGTGCCCACAACCTAAAGGAGTTTTCATGTGTAAAGATGCCATTGTCTTTTTCAATAAACCGGAGGGGGTCGAGCTTGTTGCTGGCGAGACCTACCAATTTTGTATGTGCGGCCGCAGTGCAGACGGACTTTTTTGTGACGGCAGTCATGAAGGGACAGGCTGCGAGCCCAAGGCCTTTAGCGTGGAGAAGAGCAAAGCGTATCAACTCTGCCGCTGCAAGAGCTCAGACAACCTGCCGTTTTGCAACGGTAACCACAGCTATTATGCCGACAGTGCTGTCGGCAAAAAGGTCATCTCCGACTAAGCGTTGACCGCAACGCGGATCATCTCTTCATTGTCAGCGTTGTCGAGCAGTATACGTTCTACTCTCTCTTGCCAGAAGATGCCAAAGGCTTTGATGTCCTCAGGTTCAGCTCTCGCATTCATCACCTTCTGCATCAGTGTCTGCATGTCAGGCAGCGGCGGGACGACGTTCGGGTTGTAATAGAGATCGACGCTCGCTCCCGTATCCACACGGCTAAAGCGTGCACTGGCGCTGATAGGGGCGCTGAAATCCATCAGAGAGTGGCGGGCGAATCGGCCGTTAAGCCCTTTAAACCCGCTCTTGTCCGTTGCCCCCGTGATCTGTGAAATGACATTGCCGATGACACCCGCAACGCCCTCTTCCATCGGCTCTTTGAACGCGACTTTTATATCTCCGCGAACAGGCATGCCATGAGGGTAAAGCGCTTTGAGTGCCTTCAATGTCATCAGGTAGGCGCCGGCAACCGTCGGACAGCTGTGCCCCGCAGCTTTGACGACATCAAGATAATGAAAGGTCAGCTCACCGTTCTCGAATGCCCCTAACACATTGGAAAGAGGATCTTGCATTGATATCGTCTCAACTTCATCAAAAAATTCTGGATACTTCATCGTCTTTTCCTTGTTGTTTTGGCTAAGTATAACAGATAATAGTCGAGATGAATTGACATAAGACAAGAGAGGGTTAGCCTCTAACGTACTTTTTTGTTTGTCAGGATACACCGGTGGTTTCAAGTGCTTTTCAGTCTGCTAGCTACTTTCAACTTCATCATAAGCTACTGCAGGAGGAACACTGTTCGCTTCATTTTGCAGGAGCGTTTCATACTTTTTTTTGACCTTTCGCAGTGTAATGGGACCGGGGATTTTACGCGCTGCTATATAGCCGACAATCCTATTGTTATTGTCATATCGCGGCGTAATATAGACATGGACCCAATAATAAGCGCCATTTTTGGCCAAGTTGACAACATGTCCTTCCCAGTTTCCGCATCGTTGTAATGTTTCCCACATCTCTTGAAAGGTGACTCGCGGCATTTTAGGATGACGGATAATACTGTGGGGTCTCCCTATTAGCTCATCACGGCTGTACCCTGTGATATCTATAAACTTGCGGTTGGCATAGGTAATACACCCGTTTAGATCCGTTTCGGTAATCATAGAACCACCGTCGAAAATAATTTCATTATTGGTAGCATTTGGGCGTTGCATGGGTTTCCTTTACTGGTCAAAACGTCGAGTGGCATGCCAAACGCGAGACATGCTTCTTCATCATTTATACTATAAAAGAGTAGAGTATATTTATTGCCACAATATTACTAACGTAACACATAGCTATTATACGGAAAGTATTTTATTGATAGAGCTGCCTAGAAAAGTATGCAGGGAGTTTGTAACGGATTCCACTCTACTTTAGAGCGTTTCATGGTGGTAACACGGTCTAAGGGTCAGCCTAAAACAACGAACGTTTCAGTATGGATTTTAAAACTTTGTCACTTTTTCAACGACAGCCGTAACACTGCGAGATGCGTCCATCGCTTCAAAGCTGTCGCCGACCGTTAACTCTGAGAGGTCGAGGACTTTTCCCTCTTTCGCGATCTGGGCGAACCCTTTTTTGCTTTTAAGGTTAGGGTTTTGCGCTTGAAGGGCATGCATCAAGGTAGTCAGGCTATTGCTTTTTTGAATGCGGTTGCCGTTGACTTGACGTGTCAGATTTTCAGCGATGGGTGTGAGCTGACGTCTTCTGTTTTCAAGCGTGTAGTTCATACTCTGCTCAAACCGGTTTTTGAGCTGCGCGATCTCGTCAAGCCTGTTTTTTATACGCTGCTCAATGGAGTTGCGTTGATACGAGCTTTTCAAGTGCGCCAGCTTCTCACCGGCATTGAAAAGTGTCTGCTGGAGACTCTGGTTCATCTGCTGAGAGAGGACGTCAAGTGTCTGCAGCAGTTCATTCTGGTCCGGCAGGATCATCTGCATGGCGGCACTCGGTGTCGGTGCGCGGAGGTCTGCCACGAAGTCGCTGATCAGCCAGTCGATCTCATGACCGACCGCCGAGACGATGGGTGTAACTGCATGATAGATGGCATTCGCCACGATCTCTTCATTAAAGCCCCAGAGGTCTTCCATGCTTCCGCCGCCGCGTCCTACGACGATGACATCAAACGCCTGGGCATCGGCTGCTGTGATGGCATTGACAATGGAAGGTGCGGCATTCTCCCCTTGCACGACCGTATCGTAGACATAGAGTTCTACAAGCGGATAACGCTGCGCCGCGACCCGCTGCATATCCTGCAGGGCCGCGCCCGTTGCCGAAGTGACCAACGCGACACGCTTAGGGAACTTCGGCATCGGTTTTTTATGTTCAGGGGCAAAATAGCCCTGTGCACTCAGTTTCGCTTTCAACTGTTCAAAGGCAAGGGCGAGCGCACCATTACCGGCGGGTTCAATCGCAAAAGCATTGATCTGATAGCTGCCCCGGGGTGCATAGAGTGTAATAGCCCCTTCAACGATGACCTTAAGCCCCTCTTCAAGGCGGAATTTCAACTTGGAGGCGTTGCCGCGAAACATGACACCGCTTATTGCAGAGCCCGAATCTTTGAGTGTAAAGTAGATATGGCCGCTGTTATGGTGGGTAATACGGGAGAGTTCACCTTCGACAAAAACGCGGACAAAGGTCGTTTCAAGAAGCCCTTTGATCTGTTCGTTCAGTGTCGAAACGGTGATAGCTTGCTGCACAGTAAAAACCTATTTTTTGCGTGCGATGATCAGCGTTGAGATATCCATTGAAAAGCTCTCAGTGTACATGATCTCAAAACCTGCTTCTTCGAGTTCGCCTTGCATATTGGCAACCGTCAAAAAGCCTTCGATGGAGTTGGGAAGGTACTCGTACGCTTCAAGGTTTTTGGAGATAAAACCGCCTACCTTAGGCAGGATCTTCGTCATGTAAAAATCACGGACCTTGCCTAAGACGGAGGGGTTCTCATTTTTCATGAACTCAAGGATAGCGACCATACCGCCCGGTTTTAGAACACGGTTGAACTCTGCAAGTCCTTTTTGACGTTCCACCACGTTACGGATACCGTACGAGATAGAGAGCATGTCAGCCGTGGCATCTTCTAACGGGATCGCTGTTGCCGGAGCGATCACAAACTCAAATTCAGGGAACTTTTCACGGCCGACACCGACCATACCCTCAGACGGGTCAACACCCAAAAGCTTGTCAACTTTAATGCCGTCCTTCTCAGCCTGACGTCTCCAGTAGTCCATCATATCACCGGTACCACAGGCGACATCAACGATCAGGTCGATCTCTTTTTGGCCGTAAAAGCCAAACGATTTGTCACACCCTTTTTTACGCCAGCTGCGATCCACACCCATACTCATGACACGGTTGGCCTTGTCGTACGTCGGGGCAATGTCGTTGAACATCTCTACAATTTTTTTCTGCTTTTCCATATCTGCTCTTATGTTTTATTTAATTCCATCCACATCAACATGTCGTTTCCGCTTGTCTGTGAATGTAAGATCCTGAAATCATCTTTGGTATTTGTAAAGCGTATTGTACCACCGCTTTTTGGTGCGACAAAACATAAATAGCTGTCGACGATCTTTTTCGTTGCTTCAAACATCGCCGGACCCCCTTCGATGAGGATGTTTCTATACCCGTTTATTCGATCGAGAGAGGAGTCAACATAGACATTTCGCCCCTCTACGTTAAAGAGCGGAATAGATCTGTCAAACGTTTTTTGACGGGAGTAGACAAGCACATCGCATACCTTGCCGTCAACCAGTCGGGCATCAAGGGTGGGTCTGTCGGCTCTGACGGTTTCGCCGCCGATGACGATCAGGTCACTGACATCGCGCATTGCATGAACATGCACTCTTGATGTGTGTGACGAGATCGTTCCGCCGTCTACTGTTCCGTCAAGCCGTTGGGCCCATTTAAATGTCACATAGCTTTTTTTCTGCCACGTCATAAAAGGTTTCAACAGGTCATAAGATCTTTGTGCACACTCATCCGCAATCGTAACCTCGCAGCCGCTGCTTTTTAAGATTTCTATGCCGCCTGCCGCTTCTGCATTGGGATCGTGTTGTGCCACTACGACTTTTTTGATACCAAGGGAGTTTATAAGCAAGGCACAGGAGGGTGTTTTACCATGGTGGACGCAAGGTTCCAACGTGACATAGAGGGTGCAGTCAGTAAAGATCCCGTTGTGATTACGGATCAAAAAGTCATGGATCGCACTGGATTCTGAGAGGGCTAAAACAGCAGTGTCATCTGTTAAAACAGAGTAGGCCATCTGCAGGGCGTGCACTTCGGCATGGGGCTCGCCCGCTTTTTCATGTACACCCACGGATACGATCACTCCATTGGCATCCACAACGCTGCAGCCAACGGCAGGATTGGGAAAAGTAAGCCCCTGGAACTCCCAGGCGGAGTCAATGGCAACCTGCATAGGTGATGGGCCATGAAGCAACATTACAACAGTTCTCTGTTTTCAGATTTTGGGGAAAAAGGGGTTAACGGGGTGTGAGTGAGTAGCACAGAGCTTACCACTCGAAGTATGTTGCTGCTTTTGCAATATCTTTAAAAGAGACGTCGGCATCGCCCTCTTCACTCTCGATAGTGATCTTATCGCCATCAACACGCTTAAGCACACCGCGATATTTTGTTTTGTCAAGTGTGATCATTCTGACTTTTTCACCCAGAGCGCCTTTGAAATGGGCCAGTGTTCTAAGTTTGCGTTCAATACCCGGTGAACTGACCTCTAAACGGTAGTCACCGCTTACCGGTGACGTCACATCAAGCAGCGGCGAGATCATCTTTGTGACCTGTACCACCTGGTCCATAGTGACACCACTCTCAGTCGGAGAGGAGATGTTGACACGGTAGATCGTCTCTTCATTTTCATTAACAGTCACAATATCATAGATGGTAAGACCTAACGATTCGACCATACTTTTGATGTCAGATTCAAGACTCATCTTTTCTCTCCTTGGCGATCTGTTTGAAAAGATCTTCGATTTTTTTACCCTGTTCTAGTTGATCGTCAAACTCAAATGAGAGGGTAGGACATCTGAACCAGCCCTGATCTTTCATACAGTGTGTCTCAAGGATAGGACGGGCTTTGCTTAAGAGACGCAGAAACTCATTGCGCTCTTTCTCCGTGTACTGCTGCGGGTCTAAATAGACTTTGGCATCACTTCGACCCTTTGAACATTTGACGTCAATAACATCAAGTTCGCGCAGACGCGCATCATTGAGCTGAGAAAGCGCCTCAGGAAGAAGCTCTCCCAGAATAGAGTCAAATCGTTTGAGTTTTATCTCAGCGGGGGTCAAAGTTCTACTTTTTGCTCGACTTTTACGAAAGTCTCGATGACATCACCGACTTTGACATCTTCGTAACCGTGGAGTACAACACCACATTCAAGGCCTTTACCAACCTCTTTGACATCGTCTTTGAAACGTTTAAGAGAGTCAAGTCGACCTTCATGGATAATAATACCGTCACGGATAACACGGACAAGCTCACCGCGGACCATTTTGCCGTCAACAACCATACAACCTGCAACCATTCCTTTTGGAATTTTGAAGGTTTCACGTACGTCTGCCTGACCTGAGTGCTCTTCCGAATATTTCGGAGCCATCATGCCTGTCAACATACCGGTGATATCATCAATAAGCTGGTAGATGATCGTATACGTACGGATCTCAACACCTTTTTGCTTCGCAGATGCTTTTACCGTACCGGTAGGACGAACATTGAAGGCAAGAAGAACACAGTTTTCACTATTGTTAACCAGCTCAACATCATTTTCTGTCACGCCACCCACACCGGATGAGATCACTTCGACTTTGACTTCCTCATTACGCAATTCAGTCAAACTTGTCCTGATCGCTTCAAGAGAACCGTGAACATCTGTTTTAAGTACTACTTTCAGCTGCTTAAGGTTACCTTCGGTAATCAGTGCTGTAAGCTCATCAAGAGATGTCTTGGTACTTGCAGAAAGCTCTTTCATACGGTCATAATCAGCACGTTTCGTTGCCAATTCACGTGTCTCTTTGTCTGATTCCATGGCGATCATGACTTCACCAGACGGCGGTACCATGTTAAGACCGACAATAACAGCTGTCTCAGAAAGACCAAGTGATGTGACCATCTGTTTCTGGTCGTTTACCATCGCTTTAACACGGCCGTAAGCAGCGCCACAGACGACGTTGTCGCCAACATTGAGTGTCCCGTTCTGAACGATGACTGTCGCAACCGGACCACGTCCTTTTTCAACAGTACTTTCAACGACAACCGCTTTAGCCATAGCCTCAGGGTTTCCTTTGAGTTCAAGGACTTCTGCCGTTAACAGGATGTTTTCAAGAAGTGTATCAATCCCTTCGCCTGTTTTTGCCGATACTGGAATGAACTCAACATCCCCACCCCAATCAATCGGGGTAATACCACGCTCGGCCATCTGACCTTTTACCAGTTCAGGATTGGCAGACTCTTTATCCATTTTGTTAACCGCTATGATGACAGGTACACCCGCTTCTTTAGCGTGTTTGATCGCTTCTTCGGTCTGTGGTTTAACACCGTCATCTGCAGCAACGACAATGATAATAATATCAGTGACTTGTGCACCACGTGCACGCATAGCAGAGAAAGCCGCGTGACCCGGAGTATCCAGGAAGGTGATCTTCTTGCCATTTTTCTCAATAGAGTAGGCACCGATATGCTGTGTGATCCCACCCGCTTCACCGCTGGCAACACGTGCACTGCGGATAGCGTCAAGAAGAGAGGTCTTACCATGGTCAACGTGACCCATGATCGTGATAACCGGTGGACGTTCCACCAGCTCCTCATCAGCAATAACGCCGGCTTCGTCATACTCTTCTTCATAGTTGAAGGCATCTTTAGGATCGATCGTTGTGACTTCAACATCGAACTCCTCTGCCAGGATCTCTATCTCATCTTTTTTCAAGAAATCATTTTTGGTGACCATCATACCGAGGTCTAACAGGACTTTAATGACTTCAGACATACTTTTGCCAAGTGCCTCTGCAAACTCATATACACGAATATCTTCAGGAATCTCTACATGTGTAATGATTTCATTTTCAACTGTCTTCGTATATTTTTTACGTTTGCCGCGAGAGACTTGACGTCCGCGGTTACTGCCTGCATTTTTACCGGCATTGCTGTTACGACCCGCTGGACGCGGTGGGCGAGGTTTACGTGGCTCCTCTTTTGGAACCTCTTTCTTGACTTCGCGAAGATCAAGCAGTACCACTTGGTCATTTTCATAATCCATGGAGACATCAGACATACTTCCGCCGAAGATATCCATAGATTGACCGCCGGTTTTTTTAGCTGCGCCGCTTTTGTTTCTTTTTTTAGCTTTGCGTTCTT
Organism: Helicobacteraceae bacterium; assembly: GCA_027859195.1. GTDB lineage: Bacteria > Campylobacterota > Campylobacteria > Campylobacterales > Sulfurimonadaceae > Sulfonitrofixus. Next base: position 9,009 of record JAQIBF010000180.1, on the reverse strand, counting down.
GAAGCTCTCTTAGAACATCTTCACTGACTTTACCATATGAAGAGACCTTGAGTGCTGCCGCTGATGCAGCTTTTGCAGCAACCTCGACATCGATCTTCGGTTTTTTCTTTTTAACGATCTTTAGACCGGAACGTTTGATCGGCACAACTGATTTGGTAAGGCCTGCTGGCATCTCTTTAGCAGGTTTCGCCTCAGCTTTTGGCGCTTCATCTGCTGCTTCTGCAGAAGGTTCACTTTTTGCCTCAACCGCTTCAGCGGTCGGAACCTCAGTTGAAGAGGCTTTCGCTTCGACAGGTTCTGCAGGCTTTTTGTCAACTGCTTTTTCGTCATTTGAAGGGGCTTCATCTTCTTTTTTCGCTGCTTTTTTAACAGTTACTACAGGTGTTGCAGGTTTTGGAGCAGGTGCACCATTGATAATATAGTTCGCTATTTTTTCTGCATCGTTCATGGATACTGAAGATGAAGCTGTTTTAATATCTAGTCCTATCTCAGCAGCTTTAACTACAACTTCTTTTGAATCGATACCGAGCTCTTTTGCGATCTCGTGCACTCTAACTTTGTCTGACATCAATGATGATCTCCTTTAATTGGGTCGAGAGGTACTGCATATCCCCACTCTTACATGCTCGGGCCAAGGCTCGAGTCACTTTTTTCTCATTTTCAACACAGTCAAAACAGAGATAAAAGCTCCGTCCTGAACCGCTGTAAGAGATAAGGTGTTGCTGCTTGCATTGTAACCGCAATAGAGCTTTTTGCTCAAAGCGTTCACGACAAGCGACACACATTCTTTGGGGACAGTTTGTATTTTGCGCCATTATACCTAATTCTTCCTTGATACTAGGGACTATCAACTAAAACAGCCCAAACTAGCGCTCAGTAATGATTCCATAGTTATCAAAATCCAAGGTCATCACTCTGTAATCAGGGTACTGGATCGAAAACAGTTCTTGCAGTTTAGGCGCGTCTTCATCATAGACCATTGAAAAGAAGGTCGACCCTGAACCTGAAAGTGTACTCATCAACGCCCCATGTTCATACGCCGCTTTTTGAATCGCAAAAAGCTCAGGAAGCATCTTCATACGTACTTTCTGATGGAAACGGTCTTGGGTAGCAAGACGCAGCATCTCCCAATCTTCATTAAAAAAAGCCGCTACGGTCAATGCCGTGTGCGAAAGGTTAAAAACAGCATTCTCTTTGGAGTATGATCGCGGCAGGGTTGTTCTTGACTTTGCTGTTGAGATCGGCTTGTTCGGGATGACCACAACGGCTTTAATATAATCAGGAAGATGTTTCTTCTGTGAAAAGACCTTCTGTTTTTCAACAGCTGCTGCATTAAACCCGCCCATAACTGCCGGAGTGATGTTGTCAGGGTGCGATTCATAGACCAACGCATGGTTTAAAATACGGCGTTTGGAGACACGTACCCCTGCTGCCTCATGCGCTGTTGCAATGGCAGCCACAATAACGGCTGACGAACTGCCCAACCCGCGCGAGAGCGGAATGTTGTTGTGAAAGGTAAACTTGAAATTCTGTCGTTTACTGGTAAGACGCTTGTAGTGCTCATTAAAGATACTTACAAAAAGGTTGTTGCCTTTAAGACGAGGATTGCCTTCGCCCTCGCCTTTAATACTCACGCTAAAAAAACGTGAAGGGTGGAACTCAACAAGATTTCGCAAATTGACGGCCAACCCCAATGAGTCAAATCCAGGCCCTAAGTTTGCGCTGGTCGCTGGTACACTTATTGTCACCTATTTTCCTTATCCTACTGCGCCGATACCATAGAAAGGCGCTGTCTCATTACTAAAATCTTCTAATATTAATTGTGTTGGCAGATTAATTGCCATAAGAGGAGTATCACTAAGCGTCTCTGTCTCAATTGTATCCCTATTTTTAACGAAATAGAGCTTTCCAACTGCTTTTATAGGGGCATTGTTGTTAAAGTAAAATGCATCTGTTGCTAAAAGGGATATATTTTTGACAATACAGAGGGTACGTAAAAAAATAAAACTTACTTTGATCGCCATAAAGCTGCCGGGACCGTTGGCATAAACAATATGTTCTATATTGTATTTACCTAGCAGCTCTTTGAAAAGTACCGGTAAGATCTCTGAACTTCTCTCTTCACTTTTGATCGTCTCTATCAGTTCTTTATCTTTATAGACGCCGATAATGAGTGGCGACGTCAGTGCAATGACAACAAGATCATGCATAAGCTTTTGCCATCTCCTTCTCCTCAGCACCGGAGAGTTCAACCACTTCGTAGTTTGCAGGGTCTTTCAGAAGCGCAAGGGTCAATTTATGGTTAAGGTCATGACTCCCGGCAAATGCCTCATACGAACCAATAAAGTTAAGTCCCAACAGTGACATATCGCCAATAGCATCCAAGATCTTATGACGTACAAATTCATCGGTGTACCGCAGACCTTCCGGGTTCATCACTTTTTTGTCATCAAGACCGATAGCGTTGTCCAGGCTCGCCCCAAGTGCCAGCCCTTTTGACTGGAGGTACTGCATCTCGTGTAAAAAACCGAAGGTTCTGGCACGAGAGATCTCTTTTTTATAATTCACCTTGTTAAAGTTAAGCACAAAACTCTGTTCTGCAATGACCGGGTGGGCAAATTTAATCGTAAAGTCATATTTAAGATCGTCAGATGGAAAAAGTTTAACATATTTGTCACCCTCTTTAACAGAGACTTCTTTTTTAATGCGTATGATCTTTTTAGACACATTCAGGTTTTGAATACCTGCTTCATCCAACAGAATACAGAAGCTGGCACTAGAGCCGTCCATGACCGGTATCTCGTCGGCATCGACTACAACACGCAGATTGTCGATTCCATAGGCATAAACAGCAGAGAGAAGGTGTTCGATCGTCGAGATAAAGTGTCCTTCCCGTCCAATGACGGTTGCCATCTTTGTATCAACCACATTTTCAGGTTTTAAGGGAATGGAGACCTCAACATCTTTACGGTAAAAGATGATACCGCTGTTAGCTTCCAGAGGTTCAAGACGCAGGCGAACGGGATTACCTTTATGAAGGCCTATCCCAACAAGTTCTACTGCTTTTTTGATAGTCGTCTGAGTCACTTTTGTCCTTTGCTTCATATCTTGTCTAGATTGTAAATAATATTTAATTATAGCGAAAAATAGATCTCGCCTTTTTCAAAGTAATCTATAAACCTTGATTGATCAGCTTTCTTGCTTCGCGCATCGGGTCCGTAATACTTTTACGGATCCAATCCTGGTCCATCCACTCTTGAGGACGAACTTCTATACCTTGTACAAGCACACCAAAGTGGAGGTGGTCACCCATTGCGTAACCGCTGCGGCCTGTCTTAGCGACGGTCTCGTTGGAACGAAGAGAGTCACCCTCTTTTACCATCATAGTGGAGCAGTGCCCATAAATGGTGTAAAGTCCCAGCCCGTGATATAGAACCGGCATATTCCCATAGATACCGTTCGCGTCTGCATGGGTGACGATCGCAGGATTTTGCGTCAGTATCGGCGACATGGCATTGCTTGCCAAGTCCAGTCCCAGATGGTATGCCTCGGAGACCTTTTCGCCATTATACGAATAGATACGGTGATCGCCAAAATGGGCAACGACTTGACCGTTTTTTAACGGGTACATCTTGTTGATCGGAAAGTTATTGACCATCTGATCACTCACTTTTGAGGTGAGATCATGGATCAACTCTTCATTGCGTTTTCGCATCTCTTCATTAACGTACTTGAAGCGCTCCATCGTATCAGCCCCGTCTTTAACACCGTAAGCATAGGCCAGCTCTGAGACCTTGCCGTTTAGAAAGCTGTCACTCAATGTTATATTTGATATCTTGTATCTTTTATTATACGGGATGACCGGCACGGTTGACTGAGAGATGTTGCCAGCACTGTCCTTTGCAATGATCTTTGCATGAAAAGACTCTTCTGTTACCGGCCAGGCAAGCAGTGTCACATAATAGCCCTCTTTATAGAAAGGCTGTGCTTTAAAACGTTTGCCGAAGTTTGTCTCAATATAGAACTCTTCCATATTGTCATCTTCAGCTTTAAAGATCACGACAGCGGCACCGCCTTTGATAATACGGTATGACGAAGCAATCGTTGAAACATAGGGACGCCTTTTATCAATTTTAAGCGTCGTTGTCTGCACGGCTGCGTTGCCTGAAAAGAAATTCCATTTGCTCGCATCATTGGCTTCTACCGTGACAGTCACTTCACTGTTTTTGAGTTCATATGCACGTTTTGGTGTTGTGAGTTCCAGCTCTTGCGCTCCTTGCGGTGAACCGAACTGTTGATCTGCCAAGACAAATGATTCAGGGCCGCTCTGAAGCGTTACTTTATAGGACAAGAGACCACTTTCATCATCGATCTTGATCTTAAGAGGAGCACGTAGATTCCAGTAACCGCTGTTTTCAAGTGCGATAGTCGGTTTATTGCGCTCAAACATCGCAGAGTTATAAAGGTAGACTACGCCACCGATAATCGCTATCAATACGATCGTAAATAGTATTGAACCAAAATTTGATTTTTTTCTCATTATACTTCCTCTTTTATTACTGATAGTAACTTTTGATAGACCGCATCAATCGGACTATCCTTGACATCTAATCCTGCTGCATGCTTGTGGCCGCCGCCGCCGAACTTCCTGGCGATCTGCTCCACATCGAGTTCACCGACAGAACGCAGTGACCCTTTTATAGTGCCGTTACGGTTTTCGCGAACCATCAACCCAAGTTCAACATGAGGCAAGCCCATGCTCTCTTCCAGTGCTGCTTCACAGTCCACCTCTCTGCCACCGCTCTTTGCCATCATCTCTTTAGTGACCAGGTGAACAACGACCCGCGCGTCAAAAAGCAGCTGCATCTGCTCAAACATCATCCCTTTAAGCCGTAAAGCCGCCAGAGAGTTCTGATGAAAAAGCGCTTGAGCACAAGCGCTGATATCTGCTTTTGCCTCTGTAAGCGCAGCCGCCATCTGAAAACTTCTTGCATCGCTCTTCGGTGACAGGAACCCGTGTGAGTCGTCCAAAAGACCGGCATAGAGTGCCGTCGCTATTTTTGGATTTATCTTGATATCATGCTTATGAAAAAGATCAAAAAGCACCTGCGTTGTACTTATAGCCGTTGTATCTATGACATTGATCGTGCCGTACGCTTCATTACTTTTATGGTGGTCAATATTGATCACGTCACATGTGACCTCAACACCCAGCCGTTTATAGGCGCCGCAATCAAAACTGATCGCGAGGTCTGCACTTTTTGGAAACTGATGCCGCATCTTATCGAACCATGGTAAAAATGCCAAACGGGGATTGATCTGTTCGCTCACACAGAAAAGGGTCACCTTCTTCTCTAAACGCATGAGATGCGTATACATTGCAGAGGCGGAGCCAAGCGAGTCCGCATCGGGATTAATATGCGCGATTAAAACAATATGGTGGGCATTTTCGATAGCGTTAAACAAAAGACACTGCCTAGTTGACTTTCATCGATAAGTCGATCCAGTTAGCCTGGTGGATCAATGCACCTGAACTGATGGCATCAACACCCGTTTTGGCATAGGCTTCGATTGTTTCTAAAGTGATGTTACCGCTGGCTTCTAAAAGTATACTTGGGAAGTTCTCTTTTTTATAGCGTACCACTTCTGCGAGTTGTTCAGGGGTCATGTTATCGCACATCACGATGTCTGCACCCGCTGCCATAAAGTTTTTTGCCTGCTCGAAGCTCTCGGCCTCGATCTCGATCTTGGACGTAAAAGGGATCTCTTGACGCGCTTTTTGCATAAAAGCGGCCAGGTCTTCTATTGTTTTGAGATGGGTATCTTTTAACATCAGACAGTCATCAAGCCCCATTCGGTGATTCACCGCACCGCCGCAGCGCGTTGCATACTTTTCAAAGACACGTAACATCGGACGGGTCTTTCGGGTATCTAATAGGCGGGTGCCGTATGGTGCGATGATATCGGCAAACTTGCGTGTAAGCGTTGCGATAGAAGAGGCATGAAGAAGCATATTGAGCAGCGTACGTTCGCATTTAAGCAGTGTATGCGAATCACTCTCAACGACGGCGATCAGCTCCCCTTTTGAGAAGGGATCACGGTCTTTTTTGTGCCATCTGATAAGCAGACCCTCTTCTTTTGCCAGAACATCACAATATTTTTGTCCCGCAAGGAGCCCATCGCTTTTGGCGATAATGTTGGCTGACGCTTCTTGGGCGGCAGAGACCAAGGCATAAAGGTCACCTCTTCCTACATCTTCGGCCAACGCTTCGAGTACAAACTTTTTCATCAAAGCGCCAACATTCTGTCAAGGGCGACTTTTGCCCATTTACTGGTCTCATCATCAATAAAGATCTCATTTATCGGTTCGTCGTCTTCAATCGACTTAAGCGTAAGGTAAAGGTCTTCGAGTGTTGTCTCATTCATGGTCGGGCATTCTGGTTTTGTTGATGAGAGGACATAGGTGTTTTTAGGACGCAGGCGGTTGACAAGGTTGAATTCTGTACCCACGGCCACTTTCTGCTCAGGGTCAAGATCCGCAATGTATTTGATAAGCTGTGACGTCGAACCGACAAAATCAGACGCCTCGCAGACAGCCGGGTCGCACTCAGGGTGGGTAGCGATCTTGATACCCGGATATTTTTTACGATAAAAAACGATGTCATCCACGGTAAAGAGCTGGTGCACGGCACAAAAGCCGTTGTAGCAGATGATATCTGCCGTTGCCAGATCTTCATCCTCCCCGATCACGGCAGATTTAAGGCCCATCATATTCGCAATATTTTGTCCTAAACAGCGATCGGGAACAAAAAGGATCTTTTTGCCCTCTTTGAGCGCTGTCTCAATGATCATCTTAGCATTGGAGCTGGTACAGACCATACCGCCCATCTTGCCCACTTTCGCTTTGACATCCGCATTGGAGTTGATGTACGTGATCGGGAGGATCTTCTCTTTTGAGATCCCTTGATCCTCCATCGCTTTGACCGCGTCATCATAGTACATAGAGTCGATCATACGGGCCATTGAGCAGCAGGCAAGTTTCGGCATGACTACCCGTTTTTCAGGACTCAATATCTTGACACTCTGTCCCATAAATGCAACACCGCAAAAAAGAACGAACTTGGCATCATCTGCCATCGTTTTTTTTGCAAGTTCGAGTGAGTCACCGGTGATGTCACCCATCTCAAAGACCTCGTCACGCTGATAAAAGTGTGCAACAACAGTCACATCAAGACGCTTTTTTAGGTCAAGGATCTTCTCTTTAAGTTCTTCAGTTGTGTAGTTCACACAGAGTCCTTCTGTATAAAGTCTCATAGAGACTTTATAGCTATTAATTTCGCGATTATATCAAAGTTTGTATTAGCCCTGTTTTTCATTAGAAAATTTATCAATATATAACCCTTATTTATGTAGAATTCATCCATATTTAAACTTAAGGTTACACTAATTATGGATTTTCTATTTAATATCAACGCACAATTTTATATCGCGGCTTATCTCGTAGGCGGAATTCCTTTTGGTCTTCTTCTCGCCAAATTCTTTGCCGGAGTCAATATCAAACAGAGCGGCTCACAGAGTATCGGTGCTACCAACGTTTTGCGTGTCGTCAAAGAGAGCAATCCGGCACTTGCCAAAAAGCTGGGCGCAGCGACGCTTCTTCTTGACGCCCTAAAAGGGGTTGCTGTTCTCGTTGTTGCGATGCTTGCAGGTATGCCGGAGTCAACACTTTGGGGAATCGCGGTTTTAGCCGTTATCGGACACTGTTTTAGTCCCTACCTCTGGTTTGAAGGCGGAAAAGGAATCGCGACAGGCATGGGTGTATTACTGGTCATGCTGCCGATAGAGACTCTTATCGGTATCGTTGTCTGGGCTGTTATGGCAAAGACCCTTAAGATCTCATCTATCTCTTCATTGACCGGTGTTCTGGCACTGCTGATCGCATCACTGTTTATCCACCCTGAGATGCCGCATGCCCCAGTTGTTATCATCACTATCATTCTTTTTTATAAACATATTCCCAATATTGTCCGCCTGGTTAAAGGTGAAGAAAAAGCCGTCGTCTAGATCATGCAGATCAGCATCAAAGATCTCGAATTTGAGACCATAATCGGGAACTTGGATTTTGAACGTATCACCAAACAGAGAGTACGTATCAACTGTACTATAGAGTACCAATATGAGAAACGATTTCTCGACTACGCATTAATCACAAAACACATCGAAGAGCAGATGATCAATCACGAATTCGAGCTCATAGAAGAGGCTATTTTGAGCCTAAAACGTTCATTAAAAAGGGAATTCCCGCTCATCCTATCTCTATTCTTAAAGATTTCTAAACCCGATATTCTCGCTAACTGCGAGGTTTCACTCTCCGAAACGTTCAATTATTAAAGATAATTTAAATAATTATTAATTTAACCTAAAAGTATGCTATACTTCCGCCCTAAAATTTAATTATTATGAGGTAATGCATGCGCATTCTGATCATTGAAGATGAAGTAACACTAAACAAGACTTTGGCTGAAGGCCTTAAAGAATTTGGCTACCAGAGTGATGTCGTAGAGACACTTAAAGATGGTGAATATTACCTTGACATCCGTAACTATGACCTGGTACTTATGGACTGGATGCTTCCCGACGGTAACAGCGTTGATATCATCCCTGATATCAAAACAAATACACCTAAGACCAAGGTCGTTGTTCTTTCTGCACGTGATGATAACGAGAGTGAGATCACTGCTCTTAAATCGGGTGCAGACGACTATATCCGCAAGCCGTTTGACTTTGATGTTTTAGTAGCACGTATCGAAGCACAACTTCGTTTTGGCGGCAGTAACATCATCGAGATCGACGATCTTATCATCAATCCGGAAGAAGAGAAGATCATCTATAACAACCAAGAGATCGAACTTAAAGGCAAACCTTTTGAAGTACTGACGCACTTGGCACGCCACCGTGATCAGATTGTCTCTAAAGAGCAGCTTCTTGACGCGATCTGGGAAGAGCCTG
>JAQIBF010000044.1 GCA_027859195.1 Helicobacteraceae bacterium | reverse complement strand
ATCGCCGATGGCATGTTTAAATGTCACCTTGGGTGCCAACTGTTTTTCAGGCGAAAGAAATTTACCGGCAGTAACGACTAGCTCGCCACGGTAACCAAAACGTCCTTCAACACCTAACTCGCCTTTGAACGAAGGCTGCCATTGCAGCTCATTTTCATATATATAATCGATTGGTGTGCCCATTGGGTCTTCCTTGGTCTAACAGAATTTCCGTTCAAGTTATGTTCGAGTACCGTAAGGAGAGGTAGCATACTGTTGCGCTTAAATGAATACTTAATCCAATGCATATAGTGTGCTTGGTATAGCGACGTTAATGTAGCCATGGACAAAGAGCTCTGTTGCTTCCCTCTCTCGGTTCTCACCGTAGATACCCGGGTCTAGAACCTGTTTTCATATCGTGATAACATTAGCATCGTTAAGTTATAATCTCTAAATTCAGATGATCGGAGACCCATGCTCAACCGCTGGTTCAAACAACTTTTACGGTATATCTTTGTCGGGGCGCTCTCGCTCTTCCCTCTTGTCTTGGTGCTGATCGTCGTCAATTTCCTTAAAGACCTCGGTATCAGCGCCTATTTCAGCCTTAATCACTACACCGACTCATTTGGCATTACGATGGGTCTTATGGCGATGGTCGGCGTGCTTTTCGCCGTGCTGGGTTACTCTATAGAAAAGTATGGAAAATCGCTCATCATTTCAGTTATTGACCGTATTTTTGACTACGTTCCCGCCATCAGAACGGTCTACTCCGTCTCAAAAAAACTGGCCAACATGCTCTCTGGCAATGATGAAAGCGGGAAAAAAGAGGTCGTGCTGCTGGAGTATCCCAAAGCTGATGTCTGGGTCGCAGCCTATCTGCTTAACCGTCACAAGGGGGTCTGCGTTCTCTTTATACCGACCTCGCCGAATCCGACCAGCGGCTATACTGTTATTGTTAAAGAGACGCTTGTGGTCTCGACCTCATTGAGCCTTGAAGAGGCTTCGTCCTTTATCATCAGTATGGGCGCGGACTTTGTTAAAAAAGATGAGCTTGCACAGATCATACAGAATCATCAGGCCTAGTTACAACACAACTTAGAAGCGGGTCAGCTTCTGTTGCGTGCTATATTTATATTTTTTTGCCACTGACCAAAACCGGCCCGAAACGAACTCCCCAGAAGATGAACAGCAGCAGCCACAGGGTGATAGAGAGGTCGAACATCCAGAACATCCCTGCTTCCAGCCCTGTCACTAATGAAAAAAGCATACGCCCGATAACAACGATCTGCAAAAGATAAAATATCTTTAATGTGGTGGCGTCTGCATGCGGCGGCTGTCCGGAATGGCCCAAGGTGACACGTGTTCCAAAGCCTATTAACATGGTTGTTACAAAGCCTATGACCAGCATATGAATATCCATCTGCATAAAGTTCCGCGATGTCACTGTTTCTATCAGACGTACAAAACCGCCGATAAGAAGTGCCCCCATTAACCAATACAGCGAGATATGAAGTATCTTTAAAATTGCCGCTGAACCTTTGAACGGCAGCGCCCAGCGTTTGACTTCCATGGCGATGTAAAGTCCCAAAGCAATATCGACAATGATCTCAACATAGACAAATCCAAAGTTGACAGCGACTGTTTTCAGTAAAAACCCCATAAAGACAGTTGGAACAAATCGTTCATTTTTGTCTGCAAAGCTGTGGCTGAAAAATGGCACCATACGCTGACCTACCGCAAAGGTGACAAAAACAAGGTAGAGGTTCACGGCAATAGCTACGGCACTGCTGTCAATACCTGAGAAGAGTAGGAAGTACAGGAAGTGTGCAAAAAGGCCCATATAGAACCCGACTAAGATCCATAGAGGGTCATGCTTCATTGCTTTAGGAGCCTTAGCATAGATCTCTCTGAGCTTATAGACAATAGCTGTGTTTGCGATCAGTAAAACAGAGAGACCGACATAGAGAAGTTCGATCGACAGAAGCGCCCCTGCCAAAAAGAGCAGTGCACCGAGCTGCTGAACGGCCCACGTTCGTAAATAGTATCTTTTCGTTATGACTTCAGCCTGACAAAATCGAGGAAATGTCGTAAAAATAAAACCTGTAAAAAACTGGGTAAAGACAAGGTAGATCAGCGAATAGCTGTGGAAACTTGCGCTGTCGACTTGCAGTGTCAGCACACCTTTATATGCCAGCATAAACATGATCATCACGACAACGGAAAAGAGAATGCCTGATAGAAAAAAAGGCTGATGGACTTGAGAGAAAAAGTAGTTTTGCGGTTTTTGAGGCGTGAACATTGTTATAAATTCCAATTTATGAATATTATAACCAAGATCAGTTCATCGCATCTTGATCTATATCACAACGAACGCCTGATTCAACGCTTATGCAAGCTTTGCCATGCCAAAAAAATCATCCAAGATCTTACGATACTCAACGACATCATTGACATGATTTACTTTGTCACGCAAGACTGAAGCGCCCAAATACCCTTTTGAATAGGTATGCGTGTGTTTTCTGAACATCGATACACCGTGAGGACCGTAAAACTCTATCATCTTGTCGTAGTGCTCCATGATGATCTCATATTTCAAAGCCACAGAGATGTCTGATGACCCTGTCTTTAACTGATGAAAGATCCAAGGTGCGCCGACGGCACCGCGCCCAATCATCACACCATCAGCCTTAGTATGTTCAAGTACCCATTGTGCTTTCTCAAAACTGTCTATATCACCATTGGCAATGACAGGGATAGAGACAGCTGCTTTGATCTCGGCAATCGCATCATAATCGACCGGTGCCTTGAACTTACCGGCGCGTGTACGTCCGTGAACAGCGATAAAGTCAACACCGGTCGCTTCAATCTCCTGAGCGATCTGCACGTGGTTTTTCTCATTCACACCGAGACGGATCTTCGCCGTCGTCATTGACTTGTTGGAACTCTCTTTAATAACACGCAGTATCTCTGTTAAGCGCGGCAGATCATCCAGCAGTGCAGAACCCGAACCATGACCAAAGACCTTTGGCACGGGACAGCCGCAATTCAGGTCGATCACATCGATCCCCTTTTGCTGGTTCAATACTTCTATTGCGCGTCTGGCAACCTCCGGGTCAGAAGCTGATATTTGAACGGAGTAGGGATCTTCCAGTATGGATTTTTCCAGCATCTTAAACGTTTTTTCCGAACCATGAGCCAAGGCATTCGAACTGACCATCTCACTGACGGTAAGATCGGCACCAAACTTCTTTACAACACTGCGAAACGGCAGGTCTGTAAAGCCGGCAAGCGGTGCCAATACATAAAGCGGTTTGTCAAAAGAGATCTTGTCAGTCATAGTCAGCCTAAAAAATTAATTGCGGAATTATAGCAAAATATCAAGAGCAGGAGGAAATTAGCCAGTAAAATTCAGGTAGAAGTGACATTTGTTCTCGACATGGATTACTCTCTATTTCATGTAAATTAAAAGAGCAGCTGTCCACGAATTACACGGATATACACGAATTAGAGCATAAGAAAAAGACTAAGTCAAAAAGATGGCGTAGCTCATCTAAAAAAGTTTGTAAGGTAAAAAGTTTCAGATTTGGTGTAGATTGTGTTCAACTCAGACCGATAGCGTGCTATTTACACAGATATACACGAATTAAAGCGTAAGAAAAAGAGTAAGTGGAAAAGATGGCGCAGCTCATCTAAAAAAGTTTGTAAGGTAAAAAGTTTCAGATTTGGTGTAAGTTGTGCCGGATGTGAACCCGAAGTCGTACTATTGTACGTCGAGAGGTGAACTCCGGCACAAATTGCGCCGAAGCTGGAACTTTTAAGAGTAGATTTTGTGGGGGATAAACAGCTCGATGGCGAAGTTTTGGTGGCAATCTTTAAGCGCTTTATACGCTTTGAAATAGGTGTACTCATCTGCTTGAGAGTTCTCTAAGATCTCTTCAGCAGGTGCGATCATTTCAAGGTCAAACAAGGTGTACAGGTACGCTGGTATTGCGATCTCATTCTCGTCCGACAACTGTTTAAAGAGTTTAATACGCTCATCCGGAAGCATATTGTTTGACAGTGTTGCCGAAAGGTTGATGTAGCCTTCCTCTGTGATCTCTAATTCGCTGAAAAGTGAGATCAAGTGGTCGGTCGAAATATCCAAGATATTTTCATCGGCATTTACACGCGCTACGATATTGAACAGAACCGGCTTCGTCAAAAATGCTTTGTACTTTTCTATTTGTTGAAGCGGTGCAGTCTTTGCATAATTCATGAAGGCCAATGATACTAGCTCTTCAGAGTATCTGTCCGCACTGTTCAATATCTGCTCTTCAGAAATATCACCTGCATGATAAGCATTAAGATCATTTTTTATGACCAGTGGATTATTATGTGAAAGGCGATATTTTTTAAGATCGACGGGTTCACCGTTTTTGATCTTCTTAAGAAGTTCAATTGTCTGATCCAGTTTTTCATCACCCGTCTCTGCGATATCTTCTAAAACATCAAGACGAGAGACATCCAATATCCGGCCAAAGATACTGTATCGATCTGTCTTATACACATGGTTGCGTTCGATTCGTCCTAAAAGGGCATCTGTAATAGATTCAACAAATATTTCAGAGTCCTTACGGAACTTACGCATTTTGAAAGAGGCTACAATCGAGTAATAGAGCATATGACCAACTGAGCTTATATACAGCACAAACATTGCAAGGACAATCAAAATAGCTATAGACAATGACGGTAAATTAATGCCAACAATTGTTAAAGCAAGCTTCTCATTCGGGAAAGAGATATAAAAATATGACCCGATAAGGGCCATCAAGATAAAGGCTGCTGCTGTATAGCGTTTTAAGTACATGGAATATCCTTATTTCTGTTGTTTTTCAACAATCTCCCGGCAGTCGATGCAGTATTTAGCATGTGGCTTTACTTTTAGACGTTGAATAGAGATATCTTCTTCACACATCTCGCAGATGCCGAACAATTTATCTGTTATTTTACCTAAAGCAACTTCAATCTCTAATAGCTCCAACTCCTGTTGTTTGCCAATAGCAATTTCACGCAGGTTTTCGTTACTTACAGAAGCATAATCACCTTCATCGTTTAGTTCAAGGGAATTTAGCTCTGACAGCTCTTTTTCAAGACCATCGATGTTTTTTTTGATCTGAATTTTACGAGTATTCAACATGTCAACAAAGAATTCTAATTCACTATTACGCATTTTATGTCCTATTTATGATACGGGTGGTTACTCAGTATAGAAAAACCGCGATAGATCTGCTCCAATAAAACCACCTTGGCTATTTTATGGCTCATAGTGATTTTTCCCAGAGAGATCACTTTGTCGCAACGTTTCAAAAACGGTTCTTCTAAACCGTAAGCACCACCAATAAAAAATTTAATCGCAATTTTATCAGTAATAAGCGTACTAAACTTGCCCGAGTCTCGTTTTTTTAGCGGATGGGT
>JAQIBF010000169.1 GCA_027859195.1 Helicobacteraceae bacterium | reverse complement strand
ATAGTTATCTTGATATGCTTTAGACCGGAAACGTACAAAAATACTAGTGAAGTAGAGCAATATGAAAAAATTATGAAAAAATCTTGCATAACGGTTCATGATTTTTTCACACCCGTTTAACTAAACTGCATCAGAATTTAACTCAGGAGACATTGATGACAATGCATACAAAACTATTAGGATCGCTGGCGCTTAGTTCACTACTAATGATGGGGTTGACCGGGTGTGGGGATGAAACAACAAACACTACCAATATTACCAATATTACTGAAGAGGTCGTTGGAGGGGAAACCATATCACCATATCAGCGTGTCGCCATTATTCCGAACGCGGCGTGGAGTGATGTACCGGCCATCGCAGGGAAAATTGCTCAGTATGTAGTTAATACAAATGAAGCCACTGCTCTTGGCCTGCCGACAAACTGGGTGATTGCCGGCGCTAATACGGGTGCAACTCCAATACCGGAAACATATGAGCCTACAGATCTTCTGCCGATTCCGGGTATGGGTGTTGCCGATAGTACCGGCACAAGCCGTGTCATTGAATTTTGTAATAAAGCATATGCGCTAGAAGCTGTTGGAACAGGGCGATTCCATGGCTCGGCATTGCCATGTGAAGTCTCTGTACATAGTGACGGTACCAATGTCTATGTCGATATGCTTGATGCAGAAGCTATCTTCAATATATTCTTTACAGATGCAGAAGGTACAGATGCTGAGATGGAGGCGTTTGCTGCAATGGCGTCCGCTGTCAAAAGTGAACTGCGCACGATGATCAAAGCAGGTCTGGAAGATACGAACGAGAGTGTTTCCGGTACAGGCGACGCATTTTCGGGTGTGAATATCCCCTATACAGAATCAACGTTAGCAATGGGGCCGGCATTTACGCAAAATAAGATCGATAATGATATTGCATTCCGCAGT
Source organism: Helicobacteraceae bacterium (assembly GCA_027859195.1). Taxonomy (GTDB): domain Bacteria; phylum Campylobacterota; class Campylobacteria; order Campylobacterales; family Sulfurimonadaceae; genus Sulfonitrofixus. The sequence goes on along the minus strand of JAQIBF010000169.1, from coordinate 3,524 downwards.
CCATACCTTGTTTACAAATATTCGGGAACCGGATCGGCAGCGGATGGCAGTTTTGTAAAAGGTACAGATGACAAGGCCCTTGCTCAGGCAGTTATTGACACATTGGGAACTGATGTGTCTACAGCGGATAAAACTCCAGGTTTAGAAGGTCTATCTGCACTCTCTGCATGGCGTTCAGGCCGACCTGATCCTATCGCGATTCCGAATGTACAGGTTGTTGAAGCGTGTTCTCCTAAGTATGCAAAAAAAGCAACGGCACTTGGAAACGAATATATCACGGCACTGCCATGTGAGTTTACAGTGTATGTTGATGAAACTGATGATACTAATCAGACGCTGGCTATCAGCTTTTTAAATCCGAACTTTATGTTTGGAACGATGTTTGAAGGTGCCGTACAAAATGCATTTATGAACGGTAAACTGACTAAAGCAGAGGTGATCGAATACTCTACACTGGCCGACGTCGTGTTTGGCGACCTGCGTATGATCGTTGACCATGCGGTACAGGATCCCAATGGTGCTTTAGGTCATGGTCTGGGCTTGACTATCAAGTAGTTGTACGGCGAAAATAATGCATAGCCATAGACTTCAGCGTTTACTTACGGGGACAATGCTCAGTTTGATCTGGGCACTATTTTATAGGGGTGAATTGATGATCGCATTTAGTCTACTGGCTTTTGTGATCACGATGATCTTGACATGGGCGATCTTCGACTTCTGCCCATCCCTTTGGTTTTTTAAAAAAGTGCTCAAAGAAGAGAACTCAAAAGACTGTTCCTGATTTGATTTACCAGGCTTTCGAGCTTGGAAGCGCCTCTTTTTCTACCATCTTGTATGCTCAATAGAATTGCGTTAACGCGCCAATATCAATAACGATACGGCTATCAATAGACCTGCAATAAGATGTATACTTTTTACCCAGTCCTAATAACTTCTTTGGTAAAATTCCACAAATATTTTCTCCAAGGTTAGAGTATGAAACGCGCCCTTATAAGTGTCAGTGATAAAAGTAATATTGTTGAGTTCGCAAAATCTTTAGTAGCGAACGATTTTGAGATCATCTCAACAGGTGGTACATTCAAAATGTTGAAAGATGCCGGTGTTGCGGCGATCGAGATAGACGAAGTAACAAAATTCCCAGAGTGTTTTGAAGGGCGTGTTAAGACATTGAACCCTTTTGTTCACGGCGGGATTCTTTACCGTCGCGACAAGCAGTCTCACTTAGATCAGGCAAAAGAGCTTGGTGTTGAGGCGATCGACCTAGTGTGCGTAAACCTTTACCCATTTAAAGAGACGATCGAGCGTACTGACGACTTTGAAGACATCATCGAAAACATCGACATCGGCGGACCTGCAATGGTACGTTCTGCGGCTAAGAACTTTGACAGCGTGATCATCGTTACAGATGTCAGCGACTACTCTCTTGTTCTAAATGCACTAGAAAACGATGCCAACACGGTTGAGTTCCGTCGTGACCTGATGATCAAAGCGTACGAGCATACAGCAGCGTATGACAGTATGATCGCCAACTACATGAACAGCCGTTTCAACAAAGGTTTCGGTGCAAAACAGTTTATCGTCGGTTCAAAAGTAATGGACACACGTTATGGTGAGAACCCACACCAAGACGGCGCACTCTATGAGTTCGACACCTACTTCTCTAAAAACTTCACGACCCTTAAAGGCGAAGCGAGTTTCAATAACCTTAATGATATCAACGGGGCAGTGAAGATCGCTGCCGGTTTCGGTAACGAAGGTGCCGTATGTATCTCCAAGCACGGTAACCCATGTGGTTTTGCAATTCGTGAAAACTTGACAGAAGCCTATGTCGAAGCACTTAAGTGTGATCCGGTATCCGCATTTGGCGGTGTTGTCGCTGTTAATGGTGTTGTTGATGTCGAGTTGGCTGAGAAGATGAATGAGATCTTTTTGGAAGTGGTCATTGCTGGACGTATCACACCTGCAGCACAGGCGGTGTTTGAGAAGAAAAAACGTATTAAACTTTTCGAGTACGGTGCAGATACTATCGTACTTTCAAACGACACCAAAGACTTCAAACACATCGACGGCGGGTTTGTCTATCAGGATGCTGACATTGTTGCTGCTGATGAGGTTGCAAACTCTGAGCTCAAAACACAACGCAGTGCAAGCGAGCAGGAACTTAAAGATGCAACGATCGCATGGAAAGTAGCTTCGTTGACGAAGTCAAACTGTGTTATTTATGTGAAAAATGCTGCAATGGTCGCTGTCGGTATGGGTATGACCTCTCGCGTTGATGCGGCGCAATGTGCATTGAAAAAAGCAAAAGATATGGGTCTGGATGTTACTGGTGCTGCCTTGGCATCGGAAGCGTTTTTCCCATTCCGTGACTCAATAGATGCTGCTGCGGCAGCCGGTGTCAAAACGGTTGTTCAACCGGGCGGTTCGATTCGTGATGATGAGGTTATTGATGCGGCGAATGAGCATGGTATGGCGCTATACTTTTCAGGAATCCGTCACTTCCTCCACTAGCCTAAAATTCCAGATTCGGCGCACCTTGCACCGGAGCTCACCACTCGACGCACACCAGTGCGCTTTCGGGTTCACATCCGGCACAATCTGCACCAAATCTGAAACTTCATATTATTGATCGATTTTAGATGCGCTTCGCTGTCTCTTCATAATTCTCCCGCTAATCCCTGTTTAACCAACTATTCCATATAATTAATATATGTACTCATGAAGGATATCTATGGATTTACCTATTATCTCACTCCCTGTTCAGGTCCCTGAACTTATGCCTCTTTTATTGCACCCGGTAGCAGTGCATTTTGCCGTTGTATTGCCACTGGTCATTCTGATTTTGGAGTTGATCAACCTCGTGACGAAACGCAAGGCGTTGACGGTTACAGTCTACCTCCTGTTTGCGTTGCTGTTGGCCGTTCTGACGGCAACCTATATGACAGGTGTGACAGATGGCAAAGAGGCTGGTCCATTGTTAAGTGATGAGGGGATGGCGGCACTTAAGTCACATAAACTTATTGGTATTTATCTTATCTATCTAGCGTTGGTCCCGATTGTGTTAAAGGCAGTCACCCTGTTTGTCAAAAAGCCATGGGTGAGAATAATCTACCTTCTGTCGTTTATCGGAGTTATCTCTTTGACAGTGTTTCAGGCAAAAGAGGGTGGAGAGCTGGTTTACAACTATGGTGCCAATGTCAGTTCACAGCAAGCTTTGCAAGACAGAGTCGAAACGCTTGAAGATGAGATGGAAGAGCTCAAAGCCGGTTATGAAGAAAATCTGACTTTAACGAATGCTGCGCTTACAGATTGCCACCAGAGTAACATGAAAACAGATGATAAAGTCTTAGTGACAGTCGATGAAAACAGTTCCAATACGAAAGCGGTGAAGAGCGATCTGACTAATATCTCTATACAGCAGGAGCTTAATAGCAGTAAAACAGCAACAAAACCGATGACAAGCGACGCCAATATTTCAAAATAAATCATAGCTCTAAACGCAGCTGATACGCTCAGAGTGCGAG
>JAQIBF010000146.1 GCA_027859195.1 Helicobacteraceae bacterium | reverse complement strand
ACGCTTGACCTTTTGCGATTTCTACTTGGCAATCTCCCTATTATTGGGTTATTTACCACATTTTTATCTACTTATTTAATAATAAACAAAAGAACAGAATAAAATACGCATATTTAAGTTGAAATATAACATTAACATTTTATAATTGCAACATAAATTAACAATGTTGAAAACTCAACAGACAAAAGCGAGATAACATGGCAAATATAGATTTAGTTCAGTTAACTGAACAGACAAAAAAATTGACAGCAATGGTTGTTGAAGATGAAAAAGTAGCAAATGAACTGTTAAGTTCAACATTTAAAAACTTCTTTTCAGATGTAAGCTCAGCTTTTAATGGTAAAGAAGCACTGGACATGTACTCTAAAAATGCACCAGATATCGTATTTGTTGACATTATTATGCCTGAGATGGATGGTATTGAACTTGCACGTCGTATCCGTGAGATCAACCCGACTCAGATCATTATTGTGATCTCTGCATCTAACGATATACAAAAAATATCTGAGTCTATCGAGATTGGTGTTAACAGCTTTATCCAAAAGCCGATCGACACTAAAAAGATCATCGAACTTCTTACAAATGTAACGGCTTTGATCTCTAAAAAGAAAAAAATTGAGACTAAAACATTTTCAATCTCACTTCCGCTAGATCTTTATGAGCTTGTTGATGAGAATGCAAAATCAGAGAGCATCTCTAAAAATGCCGTTATTATTCGTGCATTGCGTGATTTTTACAACGACTAATTAGACGCTCTCCTCCACTCTCTCTGCCTTTTATATACCTCTAGGCAGAGAAATATAAAAACACGTTCCTTCTTCCCTCTTCTTAGCATATATTGATCCATTCATATTATTGACAATGATCTGATGAGACATGTAGAGTCCTAAACCCGTTCCCTGTGTCTGATGTTTAGTCGTAAAATAAGGCTCAAATATCTGTCCGATATCGTTTTTCTCTATGCCCCCTCCATTATCTTGTATATTTATATGGATATTTAACCATCTGTGTAGGCATTGATCTTGATGAGCCCTTTTCTCTTTTGTGTTATGATCGCTTCACGGGCATTGTTGATGATGTTGATGAGAACCTGTATAAATTCATTTCTGTGTCCTAATACGGCTATTTCATCTTCACTTTCGACCTCTACAGTGATATTATTATGTTCTAAGCTTTTGGAGACCAAGGTCCTTACCGAGTTGATCGACCCATTGAGAGAAAACAGCTCGTTTTCTTTGTTATGTTGGAAAAATGTTCTAAAGTCATCAATTGTGGATGACATATACTGCAGTACAGAATTAGCGCGTGAATACTCTTTTTCAATCTTCTCTTTGTCAAGTGTTCCAAGTTGACCTGAAATATAAAACTCTTGTATGATCAAGGCAATGATGTTTAGCGGTTGGCGCCACTGGTGTGCGATATTGCCTATCATCTCTCCCATCGTTGCCAGACGAGCTTGTTGGTACATAATACGATCTTTTTTGCGGTTTGCCTGCACTTCGACTTCTACACGTCGTGTAAGATCTGTGTTAAGATCGTTAATATTCCGCTGTTGTTCTATTAATGTCTGCTCAAGCTTTTTTTGTTCGGAGATGTCGGTAATGAAGGCAAAAGTACGCACACGATGTTCGGGTAAAGCAATACTGGTTGCATTAACAAGGGTGTGCAACTCTCTTTTATCTTTTGTAACAAAGGTGAGTTCATAGGTACGTTGAGTAGTTGAATCTATCCCCTCTGCTTGTTCTTCACAAAACGCTTGCTGTTCTTCGACTAAAGAGAGGAGTTCAAAGGGTTTTTTACCTAAAAGTTCACTCTCTTCATACCCCAACATACTTGTAAATGAGTGGTTAATACTGATGATATTCAGCTCTTCGTCAAGCAGCCAAAAACCCTCTTTTGTTGAGTCAATAATCGCTTTGTAAAGATCATGTTCTAAAAAATTCTCTTTTTTGCCTATTGTCACATCTTCAGGATAGATATTGATGTAAAGTTTAGTTTTGACGCCTGCTTCAATGATAGGAATAATCCGAAGTTGACGCCCCTTTAGAAGTGAAAAGATCTCATCAACAATGGCCTCTTCACTTGTATGGAGTTGTACAATGACCTTCTGATCATTAATGATCTGAGTGCTGTAATACTCTTGAAGTTGTATTGGACCTTCATAGTCATAAATTAAGTGTTTCATACAAAGCATTCTTTGGGTTTATATTGAGTGGTCCAATAGTGACAATTGGATAGTTAAAAAGAGTGTATCACAAAGGTATCAATAGCACAATAAGGTAAGCAGCTGCTATAAAGAGTAGATTTATTCTATTTTATAAAAATTTAAGTAATTGATATGTATAATTCCGCCAAGAAGCAATTCTTACTACACGGCCCCATCATCTAATGGTTAGGATTCATGGTTTTCATCCATGCCATAGGAGTTCAAATCTCCTTGGGGTCACCACTTTTATTTACAAATCCCCAATTTACAAACTTTAACAAGACTCTTTTTTCAAAGCATAACATTTTGTCACACATGGCGGTCAAATAATGCGTCGTTACACCACTTGAACGCGCAACCTCTTTACTATGGGCACCTCTAAAAACCCTAGTTGACTTCAGCGATAGAGAAAAGTTCACAATCAAGGCGATCCTTTGAAGCCCTAGCCATAGCTAAGGCGAAAAGGGGCAACGCAGAGTGTGGATTTCTCTCTATCGCCCTGCGGGAGGGATAAAGAGAGCGATCTTACACACAATTTTCTATCCTCATAGCTACGGCTATGACTCAAGAAAAGTTCTGCACAAGCTCATCTCTCTTTCTTCCCTCTGAAGCCTGCTAGGGTTTATAGAAGTGCCCCTATGTCAAACCGTGAATTTAAGTACGCATATATATAATGTTTAGACATTAAATAATCATAACTTTTAAAAACGGAGAAAAAATGTCATACATTGAAGAATCATTATCAGATAGGGAAGAAATAGTAGCGTTATTTAAGCTGCATTGGATCTCAAAAATACCAATGATTGTTTGGGCTATTTTGGCACTTCCGACACTAGGCATTACCTTGATCTTAGTTATCTGGGAATATTTAAGATTAAGAAGTATTGAACAAGGCATAACAAATAAACGAGTTATATTAAAAACAGGGATCATCAGCCGCAGATCAGAGGAGATGAAAATATCCTCTATAGAGACCGTTGAAATAATTCAAGGCATTTTTGGTCGAATCTTTGGTTTCGGGTCAATCAAAGTTACAGGCAGAGGGATAAGCGATCTTATGTATAAAAATATTGATAATCCAATGCATGTAAAAAAGGCCATTGAGAGTGTCGAGATAGAATAAGTTGATCTCTTGTCTCAAGTCAAACGTTACAAAACCGATGCAAATACATATTTTCTAAAACGTATCTTCTTTTCTGTTTGTCATCAATTTTGACCCAACTTTTCAATAAACGATCACTCCTTTAAGGACGTGCTAGGTAGATCATAATAAACCTGCCTGTCATTATCCCCATTATTGCGTAAAAAGCAATAGCGCCATACGCAAAGAAAAGTGCGCCCAAAGCTAGACTTAGCATAGAGAAGCGCAACGGAAAAGTCAAATAGATAGATAATTTACGTTTGGAAAAAGCATTGATAAGCTGAAAATAGAGATGCGAAAAATAGAGGAGCGCGATAATGTTTCCGAGTATAAAAAAAAGTATCTCTTTCATCTTTTATAAATAAAAACTCTCCAGACAGAGTAAAGCGCAATAAAAAGACCCAGGAGAATAAACGTGACGGTCCAGGATACACCGCCTGTACTGACCTGCATATTTCTATCAATATAACTGCCGACATAACCGCCGATGACCATGGGCAAAGCTACCATCCACCCTATCGCACCGACAACAATGACTGTTTCCCATAAGATCCCTTTTTTGCGCCATTTTTGCATCCATGACGCTTTCTTACCGATATACTCTTCAAAGCTGTATCTCTTCTTATCTCTGTTATTCAACTTCACGCTCCAATTCTATTATCTTTTTGAAAATGGCCTTTCGGAGGTTTTTCATATTCAGATGAAAGATAGACTCTTTTTCCTGCTGTTCTTTTAAATACTTTTCTATAATCCCCTGGAGCTCACCGATCTGGCTGCTTTGCACAAAGTCTTTCGTCGTGATCGTTAATATCTCTTTTTTAAAAGAGAGTATCCCGCCGTTAAAGGCAAAATACTCCTCTTCCCCCTCAATAAGTGCAATGGCAATAGAGGGTTCCAAAATCGTCAAAAACTCAATATGCCTTGGGAGTATGCCAAAAGAACCGCTGCTGTCTTCGGCCCTGAAAGAAGAGACATTTTCCACTTTTTCTATATGTGATGGCGTAATGATGTGTACGTTAAAGGTTGGCTTCATCGATCGTTCCAATCATGTAAAACCGGCTTTCATCAACATCATCCATTTCGCCGGAGATGATTTTTTTGCATCCCGTTATCGTATCAGAAAGCGGGACACTTTTCCCCGTTCTTCCTGTAAAAGATTCAGTCACAAAAAAAGGCTGTGTCAGAAATTTTTCCAGTTTTCTAGCCCTCGTGACAATCAAACGGTCCTCATGGCTCAACTGCTGCATGCCAAGCATCGTGATGATATCTTGAAGCTCTTTATATTTTACCATCATCTCTTTTACACCCTTTGCCACATTGTAATGCTCCTCCCCTATACTTAGGGGGTCAAGTAGTTTTGAGTGGGATGCAAGCGGATCGATTGAAGGATAAAGCCCCTTGGCGGCATAGGATCGTGAGAGGATAATCGAAGTGTCAAGATGGGTGAAGACGGAGGCAACTCCGGGATCGGTGATGTCGTCGGCGGGTACGTAGACCGCCTGTACCGAGGTGATAGAGCCCTCTTTTGTCGAGGCAATCCGCTCTTCAAGCTCGGCGATCTCGTTGGAAAGTGTCGGCTGATACCCGACCCGGGAAGGAATCCTACCAAGAAGTGTGGAGATCTCTTGCCCGGCCTGGATAAAGCGGTAAATATTATCAATAAGAAGTAGCACCTCTTTGTGCTCTTTGTCTCTGAAATATTCGCTCATCGTCAACGCGGTAAACGGGGTTCTGTAACGAATACCTGACGCTTCGTTCATCTGCCCGAAGACCATGATAGTTTTATCCATAACACCGGATTCGATCATCTGTTCATAAAGTTCATGTCCCTCCCTGATCCGCTCACCGACGCCGGCAAACACCGAAACGCCGTGATGCAGTGAAATGGATTTGAAGATGAACTCCGTCAACAGAACCGTTTTGCCGACGCCAGCCCCACCGAAAAGACCCACCTTCCCTCCCCGGATGAAGGGTGCCAACAGATCGATGATCTTGATGCCTGTTTCATATATCTTTACGCTTCCACCTTGAGCTGATACGCCCAAAGAGGGCTGAAAAACAGAGCGATAATCGGAAAATTCTCCACCCTTACCGTCGATCGTACCGCCAAGTGTGTTAAAGACCCTGCCCAGAGTCTCCTTGCCGACAGGAATAGTTATCCGTTCATGGCTCCTTTGTACCTCCATCCCCTTTTTTACACCCTGCATGTATCCCAATGCAACGGCTCTGATGAGATGGCCGTCCAGTT
>JAQIBF010000119.1 GCA_027859195.1 Helicobacteraceae bacterium | reverse complement strand
TAGCACCCAAAGGTGTATTGCTTGCACGTAAACGCCCCAGCATATTACGTTCAATGATGAGCTTAGACATATAGAGTCCCAGTCCGGTTCCTTGTTGCTCCTCTTTAGTGGAAATATAGGGATCAAAAATCGTATCGAGTAGCTCCGCGGGAATACCTTCTCCGTTATCGGTTATGGTGATAATGACATCTTCTGTATCTCTTAGTATATCGATCTGAATCGTTTTATGCGGTAGAGGAACTTTTTGGGCATGCTCTTCAATCGCTTCTTTCGCATTATTGATGAGATTGATGATCACCTGTTTAAATTCACTTTCATACCCGTCGATGATAAAGGCTTCAGAGATATCTTCTATTGATTCATCCGTGCATTTTACATTAAGCGTGAGTTCAATATTGTGATTTTCAAGCTGTTTGTCGACAATTTTCAGTGCGTCATGGAGCGCTTGGACGACATCAAAAGCTTTCATCTCTTTTGAGGGTTTGAAAAAGTCTCTAAAGTCGTCGATCGTCTTGGACATATATTCAAGATATTTTTGAATCTCTTCGCTTAGACTGTTGAACTCCTCTTTGTCCAGACGGTCATACTGATACTTTAGCTGTATCTCTTGCAGTAGAACTCCCACAGCGTTTAAAGGTTGACGCCATTGGTGGGCTATGGAGCTGATCATTTCCCCCATAGCAGCGAGTTTAGACTGTTGTATCAAGGCTTGTTTTTGTTCGTTGTTTTCTTTGTTAAGCCCTTTGGAAACATACGTAGCCATAGCTATGATTCCAAACACCATCAAAACATTGAGCAGTAAAATAGTAATAAGATGGTAAAACATTTGCGTATGACGTGTGTTAATGTAGGTAACTATATTAGACGCGAGAGTTTGATGGATCTGCCTGAAAGCTTCTATCTTTTTGGTGATTGCAGCAAACCAGTATTCAGGGTCGGTATCAAATATTTGGGCATCTTTGCTGTTTACAAGGAGTTGTTCTAAATGTGCAAGCTCCTTAAACGAGGAAGGTTTGACCAATGTGTGGTACAACGTGATGGACTCATCGCTGGCATAGGTGAAAAAAAAAATCAAAAAAGTCTTTTGCTCTGCCATTAATGAGATAATTGTTGTGCGCAGCTCAGGATCGAATCGTTTTTCTCCAAACTTCTCGGTACCTATCGCCCGCTCAAGTCCTATCCGCTCTTTTGCCTCAAGAAAACTAGAATAAGCAGACAGTTTTCTCAATAAGGCAGCATCGTCAGCATTCTTAGCTATGTTTGAAATATCGTCTAAAAAGATGGTGATTATACGAGTATAAAGATCGATCTCATTATGGCTTGAAATGCTGCCAGCGGTCACTTGGCTCCGCACAACGGAGATATTATCAAGCATACGACAGGCTTCTTTCACTTTTACAGAGAATGACATCGTGCCGAATTGGCGTATTAAGGTCTTAAGTGCGTTAAATTGCACATCTACTTGTTGACGTTGTACAGGGAGTTTATCGGAAAATCTTACTCTGTGTGAGCTCAGATAACCGGCTGACATACCTCTTTCTATCTGAATCTCATGGACAAGTGCGCCCATTTGTATGGAAAGAATAACCGACTGTTCTGTTTTTTTAAGGGCGTAGTAGTTGGCGTAAATAGTCACGATTTTTTCCGATGACAGATAGAGAATTAGCAGTATCGGAGGGATGGTGAGTAACAGTAATTTTGTGATGAAATGGAAATGGGCAAGATAATTACGCATGGCCCGGCTTAGAGCTTATCAAAAGGTTTAGGCTGTGAAAAATAGTAGCCTTGGTACATGTTCACACCCAGTCCTTTTAGTTTCTCGAAGATGGCTTTATCCTCGACAAACTCTGCGACCGTTTGAACGCCGAGATTCTCGGCAAATGTTATAATCGTCTTTAACGCAAGATATCCGCGAGGTTCATGGATACGTTTAACGACGGAGCCGTCTATTTTGAGGATATCCAGCGGCATATCGAAGAAGTGCGAGAAGTTAGAGTATCCGCTGCCGAAATCATCAATGGCTATCTTCGCCCCATAGGCCTTCATGCGGTTAAAAAACACAATGGGTTCCTCAATATTTCTTAAACTTTCACTTTCTAAAAGCTCAAGTGTCACATTAGCTTTAGGATATTTTATGAACAAGGCTTCAAGATATGCTGCTGTTTCTGGATTCGCAATATCATCAAAAGAGAGATTGATACTGAAGCCGATATCACTCTCGCCAAAATCTCTAAACGCATTCGTCATCACTTTGCGGGTTAATAAGGGGTAATTCTTCGACTACCGTGCGATATCGAGGAAATGGTAAGGCGTCAGTACGTTGTGCGGTTCTTCAGGATCAATCATACGTACGAGCGCTTCGTATTTGATTAAGGAACCGTCACCATCGACAATAGACTGATAATAATTCACCATCAGATCTTTGGAGAGCGCTGTCTTTATCTTACCTTGCATGGTGAGGTTGGCTTCAAAGACATCCCGGATACCGCTGATATCGGCAAAGCAGAGAAACGGAAGTCTACGACTTTTAGCGACACCTAAAGCCATGGATGCTTCACTAAAAAGATCATGTTCACCGAGACAGCTTGCAGCTAAGGTGACACTAATATTGATGCTGAGCGTATTTGCGATCACAAAATTCTGAGTTTCAATCCGTTTCATCAACTTCATTGCCAATATCTCAGCTATATCTCTATCAAAGTTTTCCATCTTTTCAGTAAGAATCACAAAGTGATCCGTGTCGGTGCGATAGAGAGTATGAGGACGCTCATCCGGCCAGTAATCTGCTAATAGACGTGCCATCTGTATGAGAATCTCATCACCAGCCTCAAAACCGTAGAGATGATTGATGTTGGAAAAATTCTCAATATCGATGATGATGAGAGCCATTTGTGATTCATTTTTGCTCAAATCCTCAAACAGTTTTATACGATTGGGTAAATTTGTCAGTATATCGGTATAGAGTCGATTGATCATTTCATCTTTATCTTTTAGTATCGGGGTAATATCACTTATAATTACGGATATCTCACGTACGTTATTCTCTTCGAGTTTGGAAGCGAATGCGCTAAATAAGATGGTAAAACGTTCATCTGAGAGTTGAAGCGATATTGTTTTCGTGAGAATTTTATAGTTCGTGGCATATTTCAAAATCTCAGCGCTGTCTTCTGCGGTAAAAAGATCAGTGATGGAGGTTATCTGCTTTGTAGCACCGTGAGTATTAAAGTAACTTTTGAGGTCTTTATTGATATCGATAATAGTACCATCGCTTGTAAGACGGATAACAAAATTGTTTTGATTAATTGCTTCCCTGTAGTTTTCAAGTTCTTTCAAGCGGGCGTGCATCAGCCTTTTTGTGTTGATTATTTCGGCTGTCTTGGTAATTACTTCGATCAGATCCATGATACGTATTGGTTTTTTGATAAACTTGTCTACTTTGAGATCGATTGCTTTGTTCATATATTCGATCTCATTGAAGGCAGAGGTGATGATAACCGGTGTATCGATACCTTGATCGCGAAGAGCTGCGATAAAACTAAGTCCATCCATTTTTGGCATTCGTATATCGGTAATGATAAGATCCACTGTGTGTGACTGTAGATGTTCCAATGCCATCACACCGTTTTCGGCGGTAGCGATATTATTAGTTAGCATTGAAAGAGAACGGGTAATTGAATTACGAACCCCCTCCTCATCTTCAACATAGAGCAGAGAAATATTGGCTAAGCTGTTCATGTGTAACCTTTATCTTTGGTAAGTCTTACATTGTAAAACGTTACGCCAATTCAAGTTTAAAGTGCAACAGATATAAAATTTAATAAGCGGGTAAATAGTAAAGAGGTTAGCTGCGATAGAATAAGTGAATTATCCGGGAAGATAAGGACACTTATGTAT
>JAQIBF010000158.1 GCA_027859195.1 Helicobacteraceae bacterium | reverse complement strand
GGCTGATTCTGCTGGAAGGTCTGTAGAACAATAGTCTGTCTGAAAGGCTAATACAACAGATAAACTGATTGCTAGCACAATGACAAGATGCACCTGACTCTTTTCTTCACCCTCATCAGTACCGGAAATGTAAAAATATCAGCTTATTGACATACAATAATCTATAAAAATATAGATATTTTATAAATATAACTATAATTTATAATATAGATTAATTTAACTTTAATTATCATGAGTGTAGAATTGTTTCAGTTCAATATTTCAACAAGGAAGTCAAATGTTAAAAAAAGTGTTAATCAGCGGATTGTTCTGTTTGAGCATTGCTACAACTGCAAATGCAAATGGTTATGATCTAGCAACAAATATGAAGATGTTGGCATCAACGTTTTTAAGTGTACAAGAAGGTTTTTTGTCAAATGATAAAGCGTCTACACTAGTAGCTTTAGACAAGTTTCAAAAAGAGGTAGATGATCTGTTGGGTGATAAAAGAAATATCGAAAGACTGCTGCCTGAAGATCTTAAGCACAAAGCCAGTATGGCCACAAACACTGCCACATTAATGGATAAATATGTTAACGAGATCAGAGAAGACTTAAACGACAAAGATATGAGTATGATCGATCGTCAAAACAAAACACAAAAAATATTTCTCAATATTGAAGGGCAATGTTTTAGATGTCACAACATGGTGAGAGATTGGGAATAGAGGTTCTTGTCTCTACTGTAATTACAACGAGTAGCTTGAAAGCTACTTGCTCAGAAACCTAAACCTAGATACTGATCTCTGGTACACTGATCAGTCAGGTTTTTAGAACTGCTTTTTAATTTTCATACTCTACGAAATAGTATTGAAGATCCCACAGACCAACACGTTTTGATTCATATGCAAGCTGTTGCTGGTTGCCAAACAACTTACCGATCTCATCCGCATGACTTTTATTTTTACCAATATAGAGACAACGGCCCAACTTTGGAATAGATCTCAATGGTGACGCCATAGCAATACCTTGATCATCATGTCTCCAAATATTAAACTGTGAAAAACGGGCATTATTAAGGACGAGGATATCATGGTCCCGTCTAAAATAATAAGGGACCTCAGAGCCATGGTAGTCATCGATCAGAAGGTAATCATAAATACCAAGATCAAGATGCATTGCCTCTATCTCATCTTTGAACTTATCAATATGGCCCAGACGCAGATGCAACCTTTCAATAGGCGGAATATAATCACCAATAGGCGTTTTCAGGATGATCAGTAAAAAAGCACTGAAGGAGACCCCCGCGATCAAGAATTTTTTATAGTCATACTTGGCGAGGTAGTATCCCAGCAGCACTGAAGCACTTAGGTAAGCACCGGCCGCCCATTGTGCGTTCGCCTCTTTAAAGGCCGCGTTATAACTGAAGAAAAAGAAGACAAATAGAAAAGGGAGAAGCAGATAGACTTTTTTACGTTCAAATCGCGCTTTGTCCCTAATGATAAAATAGAAGAGAGGAAGCAGGTAGAATGGATGGAAAAGAGCAAACTGCAGACCGATAAAGCTAAAAAATTCTTTTACTTTAAATACTTTTTCTTCTATTTCAACACCATGTTGCAGCTGAAACGTAAACGAGATGAAATCGTGTAGATAGTTCCAATAGAGTACCGGTGAAAAGACGATGACAGCCAGTACCAACGCACCATAGAAATAGATATCTTTAAAGACCGCCCGTTTGTACAGCAGGATATAGACAAGGATCGTAAAAATCGGCAATATTCCCGTGTATTTCGAAAGCAGAAGAGCCCCAGCAGAAAGTCCTGTGATCAGTGCATATTTTTTATTATCTTCTTCAAGATAGATATAGGCGCTGTATAGTGTCAACGCCCAAAAGAACATCAGGGGGATATCAGGTGTGATCAATGTTGATGCAGCCAAGATCAAGATCGAACTCAAGAAGATATAAAACGTATAGATAGCACTTTTTTCATCAAAGATCTTTTTAGCCAGCAGGTAGAGAACATACGCGGTACCAGAGACCATCAAGGCTGCCGAAAGACGGACAAACATCGGTTCATCACTGAACAATGTTGTCAGTTTGATCATGTACGCTACCTTAGGCGGATTGTCAAAATAGGAGAGGCCCAAGTTTTTTGACCAAAGCCAATAATAGGTCTCATCTGAGTAAAAATTAATAAATTGATTAGCTATAACATTAAAAATCGTGTAAAAAAACAGAACGACTTTTTCTCTATAACCCATTATTTGCCCTCAATAATATCTTTTTTATGCAGACGCAGGGTTACCACATTTAGCAGGGCCTCGATAAAGATCTTTTTAGACATCTTTGACTTACCTGCAATTCTGTCTTCGAAAACGATTGGCACCTCTTTGACTTTAAAACCTTTTAAGATCGTTCGGTAGGTCATCTCGATCTGAAAAGCATATCCTGCACTCAAGATGTTGTCAAGGTCGATGGCTTCCAAGACTTCGCGTCTGAAACATTTAAACCCACCCGTCACATCTTTGATCGAGATACCGAGGATCGTACGGGCGTAAGTACTTCCACCGAAACTGATCAACTTACGGAGCAGTGACCAGCTGACAACACCGCCCCCTTTAACGTAACGAGAACCGATAACCAGGTCATACTCTTTTATGTTTTCTATGAATGTCGGCAGATATTTCGGATCATGAGACAAGTCCGCATCCATCTCTATAATAAAAGTATAATCGCGGGCAAGACACCACTTAAAGCCTTCGACATAGGCTTTGCCTAAACCCTCTTTCTTCTCTCTGATGACAAGGTGAAGCTGGTCTGAATAGGTGTTTGCATCGATTAGCTCTTGAACTTTGGCATAGGTCTTGTCAGGGGAGTTGTCATCTACGATTAAAATGTCTACGCCTAAGTCCAGAGAAAAGACTTTCTCCAAGATGACCTCAATATTTTCGATCTCATTATAGGTTGGTATGACGATGATGCCTCTGCTCATATTTCACTCTCCTTATGTTTTGCAAAAATTATTAGATAACTGCCTAAAAAGTTAAAGCCCATGGCCATACCTATTCCAGCAACCTGTCCCATGATCTGCATTAATTTTTCATCGCCAAAATAAAAGACAACCAGGTTAAGTACCGCAAGATTAATAGAAAAACTAAAAAAATTCAAGGCCAAATACTTCGGAAACTTTTTTCGTGTTTTGGTCTTATGATCCCGAAATGTCCATTTTTTGTTAAGTTGATAGTTTTGTGTCACTGCCACAAGAAATGCGACAATCGAAGAG
>JAQIBF010000053.1 GCA_027859195.1 Helicobacteraceae bacterium | reverse complement strand
CCAATACCGATATTGGTTAAAACGTGCTTGGGATGAAAAAAAAGAAATTGGTGTTTTTATAGCTCTCAATCCATCAAAAGCTACCGAGTTAAAATGTGATCAAACCATGTGTAATATTAATAACTTAGCACTTCAATGGAATTGGGGAGGATTTTATATATTAAATCTATTTGCTTTTATGTCTACCGACAAAAATGAAATGTTAAAAGCTAAAAATCCAATTGGTAAAAATAATAATGAGATTATTAAAGCTATATGCGAAAAATCAAATACAATTGTATTATCTTGGGGAGAAGAAAAGCCACAACTAGTTAAGAATAGAGCAAGTGATGTCAAACAAATTCTAAAAAATATCAATGCAAATATTTTTTGTTTATCAAAAAATTCCAGTAGTGGATATCAGCACCCTTGTAGAATAAAAGTTGAACACTTCAAACAACCAGAGGTAATAAGTATCTAACAAATTGTCGCACTCCAATAAATGCCTCACGGGCATTTATTGGTGAACTCAAACGTTGCTGTTCTTTCGGCTTCTGAACAACAATCAAAAACTCCCGCTATCTCTGAGAGTGACTCCGTGCTCTCTTTCACTCCTTTTTCGTACTTCAACCCCATCCCAACTAAAAGATTTTTTAAAGATCGTCTTTAGACGGTTTACAGAACACATTCTATACATACCTCACGTTATTATAAAGATGACTCTCTCTAAAAGGATAAGACATGCTGACAAGACAAGAGAGGATCAGAAACGCTTTGTGGGGTCTCTTTATCGGAGACGCTTTGGCGATGCCTGCACACTGGTATTACAACCTTGAGAACATCAAAAAAGATTTTAACGGCGGGGTTAGAGGGTATGAAGATCCGCCCCACCCTCACCCCGAAAGCTTTATGGTTGGGATGGATTATTTTCCCAACACCCATACCAAGCGCCCCTTTGACATCACCGGCCGCCACAGCCGTTTTTACAACACCAACTATTCAGAGATGAAGATCAATCTTGCAAGCCACGAGACAGAACATGGCAACACCGTGCCTGAGCTTAATGAGCGTTATCACTACCATCATGGTCTCAAAGCCGGTGAAAACACATTGGGCGCACATCTGGTCAGGGTCTTGATGCGCAGTGTCGTCCAAAACGAGGGCTACAACGACACCCAGTTTATAAACAACTTCATAGACTACATGACCACCGACCAATCCCATGACCCCTATACCGAGATCTACATACGACGCTTTTTCGAACACTACACCAACGGTGCCGACCCGTTAAATGCGGCGGAGCTGCAGTCTAAGACCTGGTCTATCGGTTCGCATGGCGGGCTTATCCGCCCTCTGGTTCTCTCCCTGCTTTATGACGACCCGGTCCAAGCCCTGGGCATCGCCATAGAGCACCAGAACCTGACCCACCGCTCCCAGAACGTTGCCTCCTCGTTAAGCGTTTTGCTGCCCCTGCTTCATGAACTGACAACAGACGCCCCGGCGCTTGACACTTTTTACAGTGCCGCCTCTAAACTGCATCTTCCTGCCGTAGAAGGTGAAGCGCTCTTTGCCCTCTATCGCCAACATAAAGGTCCGGGCAATATCCCAAAAGAGATGATGTTCAGACTCCACACCGCCTTTCAGCAAGAGGCATTTGACCTTAAAACGTTTATGGCAGAACATCAAGAGAGTGATGTCGTCCGTACCATTCTGGCCAACGCCTGTTACACCGAACACGGCGTGCCGCTGCTGCTCTATCTCGCCGTCCAACACGATCTGAAGTTTAAAGAAGCCCTTCTTGCCAATGTCAATGCCGGAGGCGACAACGTGCACAGAGGGATGATCATGGGACTGCTTTTGGGCGCATCCGCGACAACCATTGACGACGATCTTAAAAAAGGGTTGAGGGATTACGAGATGCTCAATCAGGAGATAGAGGCCTTTGTTCAAAGCAATATGATAAACTTATTTTAATAGAACAATTTTTATTACAAATGAGGTTCTGATGCACAACTCCATAATAGATGCCGACAAAAAAGAGATGTTAATACAAGAGCGTTTTGTACTCAGAGAGCCATTCTGCGATGCGATTCGCAGTAAAACCGTGCACTTTGGCTTTGGAGGTTTCGGGGAGGCGACCTACTACCGAACCTACAGCCGTCTTAAACATGACGGCTCTCAAGAGCACTGGCCTGATACGGTACTACGTGTCATTAACGGCGTAATGTCCATACGCAAAAACCACTGTGTGATGAACCGCCTGCCATGGGACGAAGAGCGATGGCAGGCCTATGCGGGGCGTCTCGCCGACGCACTGTTCGAAACGAGATGGCTGCCGCCAGGACGGGGGCTGTGGGTTATGGGGACCGACTATGTTTACGAACGCGGCGGTGCGGCACTCAACAACTGCGGTGCCGTCGATACCACCGATCTTTCAGTGGCTGCAGACTGGACGATGGATATGCTCATGTCCGGAGTCGGAATCGGTTTCAATACCGCATGGAAGGGTGAGAACGTCACCATCCCGGACAAATCGCATCGCCTTCCATTTGTTATCCCTGACAGCCGCGAAGGATGGGTCACATCTGTGCGCCTGCTTATCGAAAGTTATACCAAAGGCGGTGCATGGTTCAGTTTTGACTATGACGATATCCGTCCTGAAGGTTCGCCGATCCGAGGTTTCGGCGGTACAGCGTCCGGTCCTGAACCGCTGCAACAGTTGCATAAACATATCGAAAACTATCTTGACGCCTACTGCCAAGGCCGGCACGATCAGACACGTACCGTTGCCGATATTATGAATGCCATCGGTATCTGCGTGGTCGCCGGCAATGTCCGCCGCAGTGCGGAGATCTCGCTGGGTTCCATTGACGACCGGACCTTCCTTGAACTCAAAGACTATAAGAAGAATCCCGAGCGCGCAGAGATAGGATGGGTCTCAAACAACACGGTCGTATTAGAGAGGAGCGAAGAGTTCCAAAAACTGCCCATCATTGCCCGCCATATCCTCGACAACGGCGAACCGGGTATTATGAACCTTATCAATGTTCAAAAATATGCCCGTTACGGCGACGAAAGCGAAGACAAGGCATGGCTGGCAAATCCCTGTTCCGAGATCCCCCTGGAGAGTTTCGAGCTGTGCAACCTCGCAGAAGTGTTCTCTGCACGATGCGAGAACGAAGACGCCTTTTACGAAGCACTGGAATTCGCGACGTTCTATGCTTCGACGGTAGCCCTGTTACCGACACACAGAGCTGAGACCAACGCCATCGTCGCACGCAACCGCCGTATCGGCGTGAGCCTCTCAGGCGTGGCCGACATGCTTGATGAGTTTGGAGCGACGGAACTGACTCGGCGCCTGCGAAAAGGGTATAAACTGGTGCGTACGGTCAATCAACAACTTGCCGCTGAGGCGGGAGTGCCCTTTTCCATACGTGTGACGACAGTGAAGCCTTCGGGCACCATCAGTCAACTCGTCGGGGTGAGTTCGGGAATGCACTTCCCCACTTTTCAGTATGCCATCCGCCGCATACGTGTAGGCAACAGTTCGCGTATCTGCGACGTACTGAAAAGTGCCGGCATTCCCAACGAAGCAGATGAGTACAGCGCCAATACGACCGTCTTTGAGTTTCCTATCGACCAGGGGAAAACGAGAAAAGCAACCTCGGTATCAGCATGGGAACAGTTCGCGTTTCTGGCAATGCTCCAACGCGAATGGAGCGACAATATGGTGAGTTGCACCGTCTACTTTGATCCCGAAACGGAAGGGAATCAGATCGAGCATATGCTTGCGCAATTTGCTCCGGTCATCAAGTCCGTCTCCATGCTCCCGCACACGGATATCGGAGCTTACCGCCAGATGCCTTACGAGGGAATCACTAAGAGTGAGTATGAAAAAAGGCGCTCAGAACTTCCTAAGATAGACTGGAACAATTTTGGAGGCAGCGACGGAATCGAGAACCGTTTTTGCAGTAACGACAGTTGTCATATCGATAGCTAATCTCTTTTTAATCTGTCAGCGGCATACATGCCGTTCTATTGGCGGCTTGTAGTGGGGGTCTTCACCTTTTATCGTCCACAGCTCTCTACTCAAAACAGTGAGAGCTTCAGAAAAATCATCCTCAATAAGATCTAAAAAGTCCAGACCTTCAAAATATTTTTCCAGCAGTCTCTTTTCGTATTCAAACCCTTTTTGCGCTGTCGGAAGATTCTCATTCGGCAGAAGTTTCAGCAGTTGATGGGTCTGGAGGTTTGCCAGGAACCATAGAGCAAGGAACTCCTCTGAAAACGTGTTAAGGGTCTGAGTCGAGTACGCTTCAAAGTCGCTGCAGCCGCTCTCTTCATACAGTGCGATGATCAGGGACAAAACAGCATGCAGGTGTTCCAGCGGCACCATAGGGAAGAGCGTACGCCCTGCCGATAGACCTTCTGTGTGTTCCGCACCGATAAAGACCCTTGCCCCGCCCTCTGTCGCACCAAAGCTGTTGGTCTTGAGACCGATAAGACCGATGTCGGTATGACGGTGACGGCCACACCCTTTGGCACAGCCTGAAAAGCCGACCTCTATGCGGTGTTCATGGATCTTTTCAAGAGGAAGATATGCGGTCTCATCTTTGATGTTCCAAAAAGAGAAAGGGCAGTACTCACTGCCGGCACAGGCAAGAATGGTGTTGCTCAGCTTGGGAGACGACAACGCGTCACACTTCTCTTTAAGACCCAGCAGATAGATGTTCTGGTCAATCCCGAACCTGATCTCTGCCTTTTGTTCAGCAGCGAAGACGGCGATCTTTGTAAGCTCTTTTGCATCTACCCGTCCGAAATCTGTCTCATAACAGAAAGAGAGCGTTCCATCTTTGAGCGTTTCGTATGTCTCAAAGCGCGCTTTTTCAAACTGCAGTTTTCCGCCGCTGGTAAAAGGCTTTCCATACTCGGAAGCAAGATGTTTTTTAAAACCGTCCATCCCGATCTCTTCCAACAGATAGAAGAGTCTGGTCTTTGCACGCGAAGCGCGTGAACCGTGTTTGTAGAAGGCTTCGACAAAGGCCGCAAAAAAGCCAATGACCTCATCAGGAAGCAGAAAGATATCGGCACTTCTGGCCACCTCGGTGTTTTTACCGCCCATGTAGACATTAAAACCGAAGAGACCCTCTTTCTCTGCCAAAGCGAAATAGAGGTCGTTGGCAAACATCGAGGTGACATTGGCACTGTTGCCGGAGATACCGACAGAGATGCGGCGCGGCAGCATTCCGACATAACGGGGTACTTTCAGGATATGCTCTTGCATCTGCATCACAATGGGGTAGGCTTCAACCATGTTGTACTGCCCTACACCGTCATACACATCAGAGACAATGTTGCGAACGTTGTCGCCGAAACTCTGCCATGTCGAGAGCCCCATAGCATTGACCTGTTTCCAGACACCCAGGATGTTCTCTGCTTCAAGACCGAAGATCTGCAGTCCCGCTCGTGCCGTCAAAATAATATGGAGGTCATGTTCGGTAAGGATCTGCGCCAGTTCTTGTAACTGCCCTGCACCCAACCGACCTGCCGGCAGACGAAGTCGAAGCGTGAACTCCTCTTCCGCAAACTCAGCATTAAATATACCGAAGTCCTGAAGATAATAGCGGTCACCCTCACCTAGACTTTCAAAGTCGAGTGTTTCGAATTCCGGCAAATAGTCATAGGGGCGCATCTGTGCTTTGTAACGTTCGCGTTTGTTGAGTTTGCGCTCACTCTCTTGCATGATCTACTCCCGTAAAGTCACTATTATAGAGACTCAGTTGTCTTAATGATATGATTTTACTTGAATATAAAACTGTAAATCATGATGTGCATCAATTCCGTTAACTACATAAAATCCTTTAGTCAGCGTGAAGCATACTAGGAATAGTATTCCCCGATTTTTGTAATAACATTGTCATGACTTTTAACTATAATATAGCGATGTCCTCTTGCGAAAAGGAGCATTTATGACGCTACATCGACGATATAGCACAATGACTACCTTCTTTATACTTTTTACTATTTTTGTGACTATTGCTACGTCTGTGCTTGTCTGGAGCAGCTGGATCGAAGTCAAAGAGAAAGCAACGCTCGAATTAGCGTATGTCAATAAAATGGTCACGAACTCCTTCACCTCAGACCTTCATCAAAACGAGACCCTTCTGCGTCTTTTAGGGGAACGTCTTTTAGAGGTCAACGTGCTTGAACATCCGGACAAGGCACAAACACTACTGCACCATCCGCTTGAGTCCAATCCAAACCTTGCAGCATTCGGCGTTGCCAGAACCGACGGCCAGCTCATCTTGGTCTCCTACGTTCCCAAAAACTACACCCTTCCGAACTTGCTTGCAGGGGAGAGAACAGGTGCCACATTTCAAAAGGTGCTGAACAAAAAGCGTATGGTGATCGGGCACACCTACTATATGCCGCTTTTGGACAAATGGATCATTCCTCTTCGTCTTCCTATCTTTGACAAAAACAACAAGATCGCTTTTGTCATGACCACCGGTATCGACCTTCAAAACAGTCAGGACTCCTGGCTGGCGAATGGTTTCCCCTCTTACATAGACGTCGCTATTGTCCGCGAAGACAACCATTTTACCTTTATCTCAAATATCGCGAAAGAAGATCTGGAGTCATGGTACTACAACCCGGTACCGGCAAATGCCCTGACACAACTAGGCACAATCGACCCAAGATCTTCAACGAACCACACCTTTGATTTAATTAACCGAAAAGGGGAAAAACTTCTGCTTTTCACCCACTACAACAGAGAGTTTGACAATGTCTATATTACGATGCTCTCGTATGAAAAACTCTACCAAAACCTTTACAACCGACTTTACTATTTTATTGCGGGTATTGTCCTGTTTTATCTTTTTACACTTCTCTTTTACATCATCAACCACAAACGGGACCTAAAGCAGACAGCAGAGCTTGTCTGGTCCGCCAACCATGACATGCTGACACAGCTTCCCAACCGCTATTTTTTAGAACAAAAAGCAGCCCAATGGAATAGCGATCATCGTCAATACAGCGCACTTTTTATGGACCTCAATAATTTCAAGTTTATCAATGACAACTATGGCCACCCTTTTGGCGACAAGCTCCTTGTCATCATTGCAGAACGTCTTAAAACAGTTGTTCAAGACCATGAGTACATTATTCGTCAAGGCGGTGATGAGTTTATTGCCCTGACCACAAGACCTTATAAAAGCGTTCCGCAGTTTGCAGAACACATTATCCATGTTTTACACGAGGTCGTGACCATCGATCAGATCACTTTGTATCCCAAGATCTCAATCGGTATCGCGCACTACCCGCAAGATGCAAGCTCCCTTGATGACCTTTTTAGCAAGGCAGACATGGCGCTCTACAAAGCCAAAGAGAACAAGCTCGGGTTTATTGAATACTCTTCTGCATTGGAAGAGGCTTCGAAAAAACGCCTCGATATTGAGATTCAGTTGCGTACCGCAATTGAAAACGATGAGTTTTATGTCGTGCTTCAGCCTCAGATGAATGCTTCCTCACTGGAGCTCGAAGGGGTAGAAGCCCTCATACGATGGGAGAATCCGGCACTTGGGTTTATAGTTCCAGACCAATTTATCGCCATTGCAGAAGAGATCGGCGAGATCACGCGTATAGGCCGTTTTGTCTTACGAACTGCCTGTGAGATGGTCATGAGAGTGCAAGCAGAGACAGATACAACATTTGCGCTCTCTGTCAATGCCTCAGCAGATGAGCTATTTCATCCAGATTACATAGACCAGATATTGATGATCCTGCATGAGACAAACTTTCCGCATGAGATGCTTATTGTCGAAGTGACAGAGAGTCTGTTGATCAATGATGTCCGCAAGGCCAAGCAGGTATTAAACGACTTGAGAAGTGAAGGTATCGGTGTCTCTTTAGATGACTTTGGCACCGGCTACTCCTCGTTGAGCATGCTTAAGGGTCTCCCGGTAACTGAGCTCAAGATCGATCAAAGTTTTATCAGAGATTTTCTTGTTGACAAACAGGACCTGATCTTAACCAAATCGATCATCGCACTTGCGAAACTCTTAGACCTCAAGACCGTAGCTGAGGGTGTTGAAGAAGAGGGGCATGTCTTTGAACTCCAGAATGCCGGATGTACCATACTGCAAGGCTTCTACTTCTCCAAACCGCTGACAGAGGGACAACTAATAGAGTTTATAAATGAATTGGATTGATGTAAGCGTGATTAAAACGGTATGAACCTTCGTTCTAGGACAATTATCTGTTATGTTGAGAATTTGTAAGTGGTGGGTCGTGAGTGACTCGAACACTCGACCACTCCGTTATGAGCGGAGGGCTCTAACCAACTGAGCTAACGACCCACTTATTGTTGGAAGGCCGTGATTATAGACAAAGTTTCTTTAGACAAAACTTTTTTTACCCCGTCCGGTGTACATTTCATGAATTCTGAACGCCAATAAGTTTTCCAAGATGGCAAAAAGAACCATAAAATTGACAAAACTGCTGCCCCCATAGCTAAACATAGGCAAAGGCACCCCCACAACCGGAGCCAGCCCCATGGTCATAGCGATATTGACCGACATATAGACAAAGATCATCAGGGATAGACCGGCAGCCACGACCTTGATATACATATCCTCGTTGATGATACTAAGACTCAAGAGATGTAAGATTATGGCGGCATAAAGCGTGATCAGAAGAAAAGCGCCGATAAACCCAAAACGTTCAACGACATAGGCAAAGATAAAGTCACTCGAGGCAATCGGCAAAAATCTCATCTGCGTTTGTGTCGCTTCCTCTTTGACCTTCCCGATCACCCCGCCCGAGCCGATCGCGATTATCGATTGTTCAACATGGTACGAAGGTTTTTCAGCCACAAAGTCAGAAAGACGCTGTTTCTGATAATCATGAAGCTGGCTGTAAAGCAGTGGCGCCGAGATCAGAATACCCACTATCAATGTCGCCCATATCTTCCAATTGACACCCACTAAGAAAAGTGTCCCTGCCCCGATAAGCAGCAGAACGGTCGCTGTTCCGAGATCAGGTTCTTTGGCAATAAGTATAAACGGCAACAAGATGTAAAAACTTATCTTCAGAAAATCCGTAAGTTCATAACCGTCTTTAGGGGGAGGATTACGGCTAATGATATAGGCCAACATCAAAACAAAAGCAGGTTTCATCAATTCAGACGGCTGAAGTGTAAAGTTGATAAAAGGGATATCGATCCATCGTTTTGCGCCCAGTCGTGAATGCCCGAAGAACTCGACAGAGATCAACAAGGCAATATTGAACCAATAGAAAAAGGGGATAAGCCAGTTAAAACGTCTTAAGGGTAAAAAAAAGAAGAGAAGAAAGACCAAAATACCGATACTGACATACACACTATGCTTCTGTGCAAGGGCAGGATGGACCTCGCCAATCAACCAATGCGAAATAAAGATCAGAGGAAGTAATAATATAATGGAGGGATAATCAAAATGTGCTAAAATACGGCGATCAATCTTAAACACAATCAGCACCTTTTATAATTAAATATTTTTTAGTAAGCAGATTGTAGCATAATGGACAATAATGACACCCAAAGCAACAACATTTTTAGTCACAGACACAACACGTCTAGACACATTTTTAAGCGAACAACTTGATGTTACCCGAAACCAGATCGTACAGCTTATAAAGCAGCACGCTGTGACTGTAGACGGTAAGAACACCTCAAAACCCGGCCAGAAACTCAGGGTTGACCAAGAAGTCGTCATCACGTTTCCTGAGGCCAAGGTCACGCCGGCCAAGGAGATCGACTTTGATGTTGAAATTCTTTATGAAGATGATGATCTGCTTGTCATCAACAAACCTTCAGGACTTACCGTCCACCCTGCTCCCAGCGTCAAGGATGCCACCTTGGTCGATTGGCTTAAACACAAAGGTATTCGCCTCTCTACGCTCAGCGGTGAGGAACGTCACGGTATCGTTCACCGTCTGGACAAAGGAACATCAGGTGTCATGGTCGTCGCTAAAAACAATGAAGCCCATG
Organism: Helicobacteraceae bacterium; assembly: GCA_027859195.1. Lineage (GTDB taxonomy): Bacteria > Campylobacterota > Campylobacteria > Campylobacterales > Sulfurimonadaceae > Sulfonitrofixus. The sequence continues at coordinate 7,245 of JAQIBF010000053.1, read as the reverse complement.
AAGCTCTTTCTGCTCAACTGCAGGACAAATCAATGGGACGATTTTATCTGGCCGTGATCACGCCGCCGTTAAAGGATGATATGGTCATGGTGGACAAGCCTATAGGCCGCAGCGGCCAGAACCGTCTAAAAATGGCCGAAGTCGAGGGTGCCAAAGAGGCAAAAACACTTTTTAAACACCTGGCTCTCTCCAAAGATGAAAAAAACGAGTTGATCGCCTGTAAACTTTTTACAGGACGTACACACCAGATCCGTGTTCACCTCGAAACATTTTCGCGTCATATCTTAGGCGATCATCTTTACGGGGTAAAAAATGACAAACTCGAGCAGATACTGCTTCAGGCATACGTCCTCTATTTTATCCATCCGACAACAAAAGAGCACTGCCAATTTGCAGCACCCCTGAGTGATGCAATGAAAGCGTACCTAGATAAATATTTCGACCAGGAGATCATCAATGAACAGTTACCTCATACGAATTTTGAGCGCCACTTCAATATTAGTGCTTCTTAGCGCTTGTTCAGGAATCAACCCAAAACCAGCGCAGGTTGACAAGTCGCTGCCGACAGTCGTACTCAATGGCTATTTAAGCGATATGACGACGGCTGCATTTGAGTGGAAACCGATCAGCGATGCCCGTGTTCAAGGTGTCGTTGTCTACCGAAACAACCCATCATCCAAACAACCTACCAAATTGCTCGAGGTAGCCATGGTCAACAATCCCCGTGCTACCCACTACCTGGATGAGAAGCTAACACCTGAGACAATGTACCACTATCGTTTTGCTACCTATACTGCCAAGGGCCATGTCTCTATTGCCAGTGATGAGCTTGATGTAAGAACAAAACCCCTATTGCCCTCTGTCAGCTTTTTCAGTACTACGGAATCTCTGCCGCGCTCTGCAAAACTCGTTTGGCGTCCCCACACCGACAACAGCATAGTGGCGTACCGTTTAGAACGTCGTGAAAGCGGCGCTGATGAATGGCGTAAGATTGCAACGATCAGAGGCCGCCTCAACGCTGAGTACATCGATGAGGATCTTAAAGACAATACCCGTTATGAATATCGCCTCAAATCGATCACCTTCAACGATATCATCTCAAAGCCCAGTGAAACGACCGCTGTTGTCACCAAAGCGCCGCCTCCGCCTGTTGATTCCATCAATGCATCTCAAGGCAAAGCGGGTGTGATCGAAGTAAGTTGGACGGATGACAACAGAGCCAATATACGCTATTACCGAGTCTACAGAGCTTCGAGTGAAACGGGACGATACAGACTGATCGCAGACAACGTCAACGCAATGCATTACAATGACACCATTTCTAAAACATCACAGCAATATTTCTACAAGGTCGTCGGTGTCAAGGCAGACGGTCTTGACGGCGATCTAAAAGCTGTGAAAGCAGCGGCAGGGATAACAATAGATGCTCCTGACGGACCAAATAACCTTGTTGCTATGGTTCAAAATTCCACCGTACAGCTGACATGGACCTCAACCGATCCGCGTACCGTCTCATTTATTGTGACAAAAGAGATCTCAAAAGGGTTTCTCTCCAGTGAAACAAAAGTGTTTAAAAACATCAAAAAGACCTTGATGATAGACAGTTCACTAAAACATGGAGAAGAGTACACCTTCAGTGTCGTCAGTGTCGATAAAAACGGCATAAAGTCAGCACCATCCAACCGTGTAAATGTCAAACTAGAGGATAAAAAATAGACCATGCCGCATATCCATATCAGATCGTTTAAACCGGTTGCTCTGCCTGCTAAAAAAGAGAATGTTGCCTTTCATTTTATGGCCAGCAATGTTGCCCACACCGATGAACATCTTATCGCGACCGGTATAGGTGACAAAGAGTTTTTTCTTCTTGTCAAAGATACCGCTGAGAGCGTACTGCTCAAAAGTGAAAAGATCTCACGTCCCTCACCGACCTATATTGTCAAACAGGCACTAAACCAATACGCTGCACTTACTGAGAGTGAGATATTGGCCTCTAATGTAAACGACACCTCTGAACATCTCCACCTGGTGGAAGATGCATCATTATGGAGTATCCATGACTTCGGAAAAGGATTTCCGGAAGCAGACGATGTTCGTGTCGAGGTCGGGTTCGGTTCCGGCCGCCATCTTATCCATCAGGCTAAAGAGAACCCGGATGTTCTGTTTATCGGGATAGAGATCCACAAGCCTTCTCTTGAACAGGCACTTAAACAGATCAACATCTTAGGTCTTAAAAACCTCATCCTGCTCGATTACGATGCAAGACTCTTTTTAGAACTTATACCCTCGAACATTGTCAGCCGTATCTATGTCCATTTCCCTGTACCTTGGGACAAAAAACCGCATCGACGGGTCATATCGCCTGCCTTTATTACAGAATCAACACGTGTTCTTGCACCACAGGGGCGTCTTGAACTGCGAACAGACAGTGAAAACTATTTCGCCTATTCATGGGAGACATTCATCTCTCTCACCAAGGCTAAATTAGAGGTCAACAAAAACCAGGATATCGCTATCAGTTCCAAATATGAAGATCGCTGGAAAAAGATGGAAAAAAACATCTATGATATTACGCTTATCAATGATGAGATCTCCCCGGAACTCAAGCTTGAGGGCAGTTTTCTCTTTAAAAACGGTATGGATGAAGAGAGGCTGACAAAGCTTAATACGACCACCCAAAAAGTAGAAGGCGGGTTTATCCATTTCGAGCGCCTATATACAACCGATGATGGACGAATGATGTTCAGAGTCTCTATGGGAAGTTTTGAAAGACCGGAACATCTCTACGTCATTATCGGTAAAGAGAAGAGTTACTACTTTCCGACCCAACCCGTCGCCTCGCAGGTCAACTTTGCCGTCCATAAACATTTAGACGAGTTGCTGCATGGATAAGGTTATTTTTGCTCAAGACCTCTCTCTCGCTTACAATACAGAAGAAGCGATCATCTCAAAAGCAACCTTCTCTATCAACTCCGGTGACTTCGTATTTATCACCGGAGCAAGCGGCAGCGGCAAGTCTACCCTGCTTCGCTCCTTTTACGGTGCACTTAAACCCGCCAATGGTTCGCTTCTCGTAGGCGGTGTCGAAGTCAACAATATATCAACCGCTAAACTCAATTTCTTACGCCGTCATATCGGTATTGTCTTTCAAGACTACAAACTCGTTAAAGAGTGGACCATCGATAAAAATGTAGCCCTGCCCCTTATAATCAATGGCTATGCGAAAGATGTCAGTGATATTCAAGTTGATAAACTGCTCAACCATGTCAAGCTCTCACATAAGACCAGTAAATATCCGCAAGAGTTAAGCGGTGGCGAGCAGCAGCGTGTTGCGATGGCCAGAGCGCTGGCACACAACCCTATCTTGATCTTGGCAGATGAACCCACAGGTAACCTTGATGACTACTCTTCAAGACTGATATGGAATCTTCTCGAAGGTGCCAATACGCAGCTCAAAGCGACTGTAGTGATCGTCACCCACCATATTCCTGAAGATCTGGCCGTTGACTATAAACATTTCAATATTGAGGGAGGGACGATTTATGAGGTCAGTTAAGAACCATCTCTCACTTATCATCGCTCTTTTTACCATCGTCTTCACAATGCAGATCTATATTATCGTCGATCGGACAGTGACAGCGTATGAAAGTAATCTGAATGAAGACTACAGCATTGTCGTGGTCACGCAAAACAAGGTCGAGACCGACACCCTTGTCGCGCTAAGTTCAAAGATTGAAAATGCCGAGGAGATCTCCACGAAAGAGGTTATCGACCATCTTCAGTCACAGATGAAGCAGCGCCATATCGACCTTTTAAAACTTTCACTTCCACACTTCTATTCACTCCACCTTGACCACTATCCGACACCTTCCGAGATAAAAGATCTGCGTAAAAAGTTGGAGAAAAACAGTGACATTACCCGTGTCGAAGATTTCGCCAAAAGCCATGACACGCTTTATAAACTGCTGCTGCTGTTTAAATCTGTCGTCGTTCTCTTCGCTATCGCGGTATTTGCCGTCACGTCGTTACTGGTAATGAAAGAGATGCGCATCTGGCAGTTTCAGCATAATGAGCGTATGAGTATTATGGCGATGTTCGGTGCACCGGTATGGATGCGATCAGCCGTACTCTTTAGACTCTCTATCGTCGATGCGATCATCGCTTCGCTCTTGGCAATCGCAACCTTTACCTACGCTGACATCACAGAGGTCGGAAGTGAACAGCTGAAGTCGATCGGTGTTGACATACTGCTGTTTGATCCGCTTAATGACAGCATATTGATCATTGGCGTAGCCTTAAGCCTCTCTATCATCCTTGCCACCTTAATCGTCATTGGTCATAAAGAAGAGGTCTGATGCGCACACTTTTACTCTCTCTACTTCTTATCGTCTTCACTATAGCCGCAGAAGCAGATGTTTCGAAGCAGATACAACAGACCAGTAAAAAGCTGGGAACCTTTGATCAGAAATACTCCAATCTTCATCACAAAATGTCGAACACAGCCAAGGCCATCAAGCTGTCTGAGCAGGAGCTGCTGGAACAAGAGAAGGCCATTACAAGACTGAGTCAAAAGTTAGAAGTCTCACAAGAGAAATATGAGGAGAACCGCAAAGAGCTTTTAGAACTCAAAGATACGCAGCAAAAGCTTCAAGCTAAACAGGACCTGATTGAAAATGAACTCATTCAGTCCATTGCACAAAACATCTCTATCAACACCCTGGTCAAAGAGAAGTATGCTGTTACTACCGAGTCTATCATCTCCGAAGAGATAATGAACGAACTTAACCTCCAGACACAGCGTAAGATCGAGAACTTAGAACAAGAGCACTATCAGAATGTCAATACGATCAAAGAGTATGAGTCACGTACAAATGCTCTTCAATCCTCCATCAGTAATATTGACAAAGAAAAAGCCGAACTGCTAACCGTTACACACAACAACAAAGATTCTATAGAGAAGATGCGCCGAGACAAACAGAAGTATAAACATTCTATAGACACATTGTTAGCACAGAAAAGAGCCCTTAGCAATACCCTGGCCAGACTCAATATTATCCAGTCTGAAGAGATTAAAAAGGCGCAACAGCACCAAACTAAAAGAACCCATAAAAGTGCCACTGCAAAAGTGACCAAATCAGGATCAAGCTACCAAAATATCAAGACAAAAAAATACCGTGGGCAAAAGACTATAGCACCGCTTTCTGACTATAAACTCGTTAAGGAGTTCGGTCCTTACACTGACCCTATCTACAAGATCAAGATCTATAATGAGTCCGTATCGCTACAACCGAACCAGAGTGATGCCAAGGTCAACACCGTCCTAAACGGCAAGATCATTCTTGCTAAGAAGACACAGATTCTCGAGAATGTTGTCATCATCAAACATGCCAATGGCCTGCATACAATCTACGCACACCTGGACCAGATCGCCCCGAACATTAAAAAAGGTAAAAAGGTAAAAAAGGGTTCTATCATCGGACGGGTCAATCATGAATTGATCTTTGAAGTGACCCAGGACAACTTTCATATTGATCCGATGGCCCTTATCCGATAACGCTGTGAGAAACTGCTTGCGGCAGTTTTTGAAAAGAGTTGTTGCAGTAAAAGCAAACGTTCGTGAACGTCAAAAATTATTTTAACTATTTTTTATGCACGTTCTCCTTCACGACAAGAGTGTGCGCCACAGTTCATGGGAACAGCCTTGTTGTGCGGCGCAAAGTCATAAAGCCCTATCAGAGTAGCTGCATCACCCCGCATATCCAGAGAAGATCAGACCTTAACGTTTTGCCAGTTTCTTTTTTGATAGATGTACCAGAAGACACCCCCTTTTATATACGTCTCAACCGTCATGGCGATAAAGATCCAGATCAATTCAAATCCCAGATAATATAAGACCAGTGAAGGAATTACCCTTAGAAACCAGAGTGAAGAGACATTCGTTATCAACGTCATCTTAGTCGCCCCTGCTCCACGCAATGCGCCATTGATAACAAAGGTCATTGCCAGCGGTACTTGAGAGATACCGACAAGCTGCAGATAGATCGATGCTGCTTCGATTGTCGCTGTATCTTGTGTAAACAAACCTATAAAGAATACGGGGAAGAGCGCTAAAAAAAGACCTGACAGCCCCATAAACACAACTGCGATTTTGATTGCATAGAGCCCAGTCTGGTAAGAGGCTTCATACTTTTTCGCCCCTATATTTTGCCCGACTAGTGCCGTTGCAGCGATCGCAAAACCAAAGCCCGGCATAAAGGCAAGCCCTTCGATACGAAGTCCCACCTGATATCCGGCAATAGCGGCCGTACCATACGCCGTGATCACCCAGACAAACAGAATAAAAGAGGTGACACTTATCAACCTCTCCAGAGAAGCGTGTTTGCCGACATGCAGTGCCCGGATCAAATCAATTTTACTGAAATGATAGAAAAGATGCAGTTTGGCATCTTTTCTACCTAAAAGAAGAAAATAGATAAGGATATTGACACCATACGCAATAATCGTAGCATAGGCAGCACCCGCGATGCCCATAGGTTCAAAACCGCCATGACCGAATATTAGCAGATAGTTCAACAGCAAATTGATGACAGCGGAAAATATTTTAATATAAAGTGATGACTTGGTATCGCCTGCAGCAGAGAGCGCGTTATACATCAATGCGTCAATAAATATAAGAGGAAGGCCAAGCATAAGGATTTCAAAATAGTCTCGACCGTATGTAGCCAACCCCTCTTCTGCCCCCATCCAGAGATAGAAGTTCTCTGCATTGATATAACTGAAAACAGTAATAGGGATGGAGATAAGCAAGGCGAACAGAGCCAATGAATACAGAAGCGCCGAAGCACGATGGCGCCGCCGTTCGCCAATAAATCGCGCAATAATGGCATTACCGCCAACAATATACAGTGTCATGACCACATTGATGACCATCATAAACTGCATGCTCATCCCTACCGCCGCTAAAGCCGCTACGTTAAGCATACCCACCATGATCATGTCGATCAACAGTTGTAAAATGTCTAATAGGTGTTTAAATGCAGCAGGCAGTGCGAGTCGCAGGACATCACGAAAGTACGTGGGGCTACTCAAAGTACTTTGCGACCTCTTTCATCCCTTCTATAAGCAGTTCCTCACTCTCATAAACAAGTTCTATACGGTTGTTGGGCACTTCGCCAAGCGGGTCAATGTCAAAAATAAGCACGTAAGAAGAGATAGGAACGTCCTGCTTTTTCTCCATCTTTGCCC
>JAQIBF010000109.1 GCA_027859195.1 Helicobacteraceae bacterium | reverse complement strand
ACGAATCACGAATCACGAATCACGAATCACGAATCACGAATCACGAATCACGAATCACGAAAGCTATACTTTATGCGTAAATTCCGGTACGATCTTCTGTAAACTCTCTATTTTATTTTCTGACGTTAGCAGCGCTTGAATATCATTGTTTAGCTGCTCTATAGGATAGTAGGTTGGATTGGCGATGAAGATCGAGCTGTATTCTGTCTTCTTTTCATTATCATCGATCAGCAGCTCTTCATACAGCTTCTCGCCGGGGCGCAGACCGGTAAATGTGACCTCTATCTCATCCTCTTTGCCATAAAGCTTTATCATCTGCTGGGCAAGGTCGCAGATCTTTACAGGCTCTCCCATGTCAAGAATAAAAAGTTCATTGCCTTTGGCAATGGAGGCTGCCTGCAAGACCAATTGGCATGCTTCAGGAATAAGCATAAAGTAGCGGGTCATCTCTTTATGGGTAACTGTCACGGGACCACCAGATTCGATCTGTTTTTTAAACTTAGGGATGACACTGCCTGAACTGCCGAGTACGTTGCCAAAGCGTACAGCAACGATCTCAGTCTCTTTACTGTCAACATTTTGGGCGTAGAGCTCGCCGATGCGTTTCGTCGTTCCCATGACATTGGTGGGACGTACAGCCTTGTCGGTAGAGATAATAACCAACTTTTTGACCTGATGCTTGATACTGAGATCGATAACATTTTTTGTACCGATAATATTGTTGGTGATGGCAATGTCGACATTCTCTTCGCAAAGAGGAACATGTTTATAGGCGGCAGCATGGATCACAATGTCGATAGGATGTTGTCCAAACAGTTTGTCAAGCGTCTGGTAGTCGGTGACGGAACAGAGGACATGTGCAGCATCCGGAAGCTCTTCAGCGATCTGATAGAGGTTAAACTCGCTATTGTCGAACAGCGTGAGTGAGGCCGCGCCAAACTTTTGGCACTGTTGTGTTATCTCTGAACCTATACTACCGCCTGCACCGGTTATGAGGATATGTTTGTCCTTAATGAAGTCGGCAATAGCTTCGCTGTCAAGATCCTGGGGATGACGGGCAAGCAGGTCCTCAATAGAGAGGTCTTCCAGTTTTTCATGCTGCGACCCCAGGATCTTTGCGATCTTTATCTCTTTAATACCGGCATCTTTTAGACGTTGGAAAAGGGTTTTTAGATCAGCTTGGGAAAGATCAGCGGTGATGATAGCAGCAGAGATATTCTGTTTGATGATCTGCGACTCAAGATCGTCTGCTGCAAAGACCTTGATCTTGTTGATATAGGTGTTCACGGCACTCGTATTCTCTTTTAGTAAGGCAAAGATGGCAACCGGAAAGTAGTTCAGCTCACCGTTAAATGCACTTTTAATAATCGAACTTGTTTTAGGGTTGACACCAACGATCAATGTCTGCCGGCTTTCACCCTGCTTGAGTTGTTCAGATAGTGCCCGTTTTGAAATACGCAGGGCTCCTGTCAACATCAGAGAGAGAAAAAGATCAATGATAATGACGCTTCTCGGCATCGGCATAAACAAATCATTGAAGAGAAAAAAGAGGATACCGAAAAAAACTGCGGCGCTAAGATGAGCCTTGATAAGGTTAAGGGCATCATCCAAAGCAAAAAAACGCCAGGTGATGTTGTAGACGCGAAACAGAAAAAAGAAGAGTACTTTCAGCAGTGCAAGCGCAAGAAAAACGACAACAAAGTTCTCCATGAAACGGGGGTCGATAAGAAAGTCAAAGCGTAGTGCATAAGCTAAATGCAAAGAGATGAAAAAAAGAATCAGATCGCTAAGTAAAAAAAAGAAAAGACGTTTTGCAAAACTGGGTTGTAATAGGTTCACTCAAAGGCCTTCTTTGTATCGATGAATTTTATGAGGCTGTATAATAGCACTAAGAGTACAAAAAAGAGATATAAGTAGGCGCTTTGCGGCAGTAAATAGAGGGCCGCAAAGATCACTGCATTGACACACATCGCAAGCAAAACAACCTTGTCATGCGAAAACCCAGCCTGATTGAGGCGTTGATAGGCATGCTTTTTGTGTGCCTGTGACAGTTTTTCTTTCCGTCCTGCCCGGCGTATAAGCGTGAGCGTCGCATCAAACCAGAAGAGAGAGAGCAGCATCAACCAGCCTAGAAAGTGCGGCGTACCGGCATCATTAAGAATAAAGACCGCAAAAATAAAACCAAGCGGCGCGCTGCCGACATCACCCATAAAGATGGAGGCTTTGTGCCAGTTGAAAAAGAGAAATCCTGCTGTAGCTACTGCAATAAGAAGTGCACTTTCATTGCCAAAGAGGAGATAAGCGGCTAGTCCGACAAAAAATGCTTCAGAACCTGCATAGCCGTCGATGCCATCTAGAAAATTGTAAAGATTGGTCATCCAGATAATGCCGAGTAGGGCGACAAGGTTAAGCCAAATACCGTGCAGAGTAAAGAGTCCAAAGTGCATCGAACTGACGCCTCCTAAAAAATAGAGGGCGAAGGAAGCACTGAAAAGCTGAATAGCAAAGCGTAACTTGGCTGGGAGTGGACGGATATCATCGATAAGACTGATGAAGATGACAGGTAGTGCTGAAAGCAGGGCAAAAAAGAGCTTTTCATCAACCTGAGTTTTGATATAAAGATAGGTTAAAGCACTGTAAAAGGTGACCATAATCGCCAAACCGCCGCCTTTAGGAGTGGGCGTTACATGTGAACTGCGGTGGTTGGGATGGTCGAGCAGATCTTTGTGGTGAGCATATTGGCGTATCGCCCAGGTAAGAATCGCGGTGACAGAAAAGAGCGATAGCAAGAGTAATAGAGTCATTTTTGTCGAGCCCGATACCAGATGATCATTTTTTTTATCCCTTCTTGCGTTGTGTAGGGGTTAACAAGCTGCAGGTGTGCCCGCGTCTCTGTATTGTCGATAAAAAGGTCTTTGTATAACCGTTGATAAAGAGCCGGCTTGAAAATTCTCAAGACATATTTTAAGATCTTACAGGAGCATAGCCTCTCTTTTTTATTGAGGGCTTCTGCTATTGATCTGATCAGCAGTGTCGTTGAGAGGGGTTGATCGTCACTTGCTAAAAATATACCTGCTTGTTCTTGTCTGATAATCTCAGACAGCAGATGTGTCAGATTCCCGATATAGACCATACTTCGCCTATTTTTTATGCCTCCGAAAGGGAGATAATCATATTTGTCTGTCAGTTCGATAAGTTTTAAAATGTTGGCTTTGACATTTTCGCCGTAAACGACCGGTGTACGGATGATAGAGACGTTAAAGGTGTCACTTTGTAAAGCCAATAAGGCATTCTCAGCGTCCAGTTTACTTTGTCCGTAGGGCTCTTTTGGATGGCAGGGTGTTGACTCATTGTAAGGGGTATCACTCTCTTCACCGTAGACTTTGACACTGCTCATAAAGACAAACTGTTTTACACCTGCTGCTTTGGCTCTTTTAGCGAGCGTAACGGTCTTTATGACATTGACATCTTGATAGGCTTTTTGCTGCGCGCCCTTCATCTGATGGACAAGGGCAGAGAGATGGACAACGGTATCGATATTGCTTATAGTAAGAGTACTCAGATCATCTCTGAAGGAGAAAGTCTCTATCTCGAACATGTCGTGATAGGTTGCGTAGAAGGAAGAGCCTATAAATCCGGTAGCACCTGTGAGGAGGAGTTTCATACTTTGAGTTTATATATCTTTACCAATGGATCTAGAATAACAGGCTCAAACAACTCTTTATCATAGTTTTCAAAGACATACATCTGGATAAATGTCGAGTTGAGATATTCATTGTCAAGAATCAAAAACCGTTGATAAGACTCTAGGTAGATAATCGTAAGACGTGACATAGGGGTAATAGTCTGTCTGTTGATATCAAGTTTGCCATCTTTTGTATACCGAATCTTGATGAATTCACCCAGAGGTACTTTTTGATCGCCGATTTGAACCATGCCCTCTTGTTTTAGAAGGGCTACCCCGTTTCCAAACTGTATAACACTGCCGCTGTCTTGAAATCTTTGGGTTGAGTAGAAAAAGGGATTGGAAATCGGTTTTCCGGTACTCAGATCCAGATTAGAGAAGATCTTTACTGTCGGCAGGATATCCAACATGCGCATCGGAAGATACAGAAAGATATCACGACTTTTTTCAGGAAGCTGGACATCACCGTAGCGCAGATTCTCAAGATAGGCGCTCACGTCGACCTGATCTTTTTGACGGTTTTTAAAGAGGGTATCGGCAACTGTTTTGTAGTTGGACTCAACATAGGTCTCTACGGCAATGCGAGAGAGACGTGCCGCTTCAAGCGGTGACGTTGTAAGAAGGATCTCAGAGACGATAAAGTTGTCATTGTTGTGTTTTCCGCCATCGATCAGGGTGTTTTTATCACCGTAATACCAGATAGGGTATCCGTAATCCCACCATGTCACGACATAGTCTTTTGATGAAGATTTCTTTTTAAGATCATCGAGTATCTTTACCTCTTGTTGCATAAAGACGGTCGGTACTTTATACCCGATGATATGGGTGATATTAGGATAGATTGTCGCTGCTGTCAACAGGGCCAAAACAAGATAGTAGAACTTTTTCTCTTTTGCATACATTGCAATGACATGAAACAAGAAGACGGCACTGATTGCAGCAACAGGCACCGCATAAACGGTAAATCGCAATCCGCCGATCAGGGAGAAGACACCGATACCGATCAGTGGCAGTGCGAGTATGAACTCTTTGTGGCGTATGACAAGAACGATATAGCCTGCAAGTGCGGCAAACAGTCCGAGCACAGAACCTGAGATACGGTTTGCCATAGTTTCAAACGGGATCTGTCCCGCTTCGCGTACGGTTTGGATGACCTGATAAAAGTGCAGACCTTGACTCTCTACGCCCCGGTTAAAGTAGAGGGCGACTTTGGACCAGATGAGGTCAAAGACATGGCCTGTATAGAGGAATAAGAAGACAGTGATAATCGAAGCGTAAAGTGAAATGTTAGCACTTATGAGCTCTTTTTTGATGGCGGCAAATAGTGCGATGATGACTAGAAACTGCAGACCGATATGGATGTTCATCAGGCCGATAGAGATCAGGAGTATAGAGTGGTAGGTAAAAGCATCTTTGCGGTGAAAGAGGATCATATAGACCATATAGATGATACCCATAGCATAGACAATAGCATTTCCATGATCATAGAGGAAAGGATAGATCAAGATGGCAAGCGCACTTAAGAGTGCGAAGACAAATTTTTCGCTTTTAATCGTCGCAAGCAGGAAGTAGAGGATGAACATCGGTGCCATAGCAGAGAACATGTCCGTGTCGAAATAGCCTGTCATCGTACGGTTGTAGTAACTCCAGGCGATAGAGCCTAAAAGCGCTGCAAAAAAACCGACGGCAGTCATACCAAAAAGACGGCCGATGAGAATGATCGGCACAACAACCAAGCTGGAGATAACGGCCGGCATATAGAGGATGACAGTGTCGAGAGAAAATGGCAGATATTTTGTTGCAAAGGCGGCAAGTGTTGTTGCTGCTGTATAAAACACTCCCGCTGTTTGTGGGTTATACTGCAGTGTCCCTTCAAGCCATTTCTGGGCACCTGAGGCGAAGAAATAGCCGTCATTGGTGTTGATCATCAATTGGTCATTCCAGATAAACTGAGGGTTGTCCTGGAACTGAAAGACCCAGATCAGTCGAATGGCAAAAGAGAAGAGGTAGGCAAAGGCAGTCAGTAAAAATATGTGTTTGGCGGTTAATGTATCAGTGTTTGGCAAATTAAACTCACTTCGTTAAATTATGTAGTATTCTATCTCAAATGGCATAATATATGGTTATGCACCAGGGATTCAGGAGTTCTCTTGTGTCAACTCTCTTTGAATGGTCGCTTCATTCATTATGTCGCGCTCTTTGTCAATAAACCATCCCCACTTGGTGAAGTAGTAGAGAGCACTGCGAATGTGGTAGAACATCAGACGTAAACTTTTGTGTGAACCCTTGAAAAACTCATGAACAATGGAGACCTTCGGATAATACATCGTCCTGTAGTGATGATGCAGGCGTCTACACAGATCGGCATCTTCAAGATACATAAAGATCTTCTCATCAAACAGCCCCACTTTTTTGAGTGCATCAATGCGCAGGAACATAAACGAACCCGACAAAAACGGCACGTTCATCTCCTGGTTGAAGTCAGCCCCGCGCAGTTCATAACGTTCATTGCGTTTTTCAAGAACAGCGCGTATCGGCATAAAGCGGCGGTAGAACTGATCTTTCGGTCCGGGTGTCAGTTTACAGAGTCGCTGCTCGCTGCCGTCGGGGTAGAGGACCTTCGGCATCACAAGTCCGACATCCGGGTTTTCGTCCATATAGGTTTGGAGCGCTTCGATCACACCGGCATCAAAATAGACATCAGGGTTGAGCACCAGATGGTATCGGCTCTCTTCTTTCATGGCTCTCTTGATAGCGACGTTGTGTGCAGCACCATATCCGAGGTTTTTGCCGTTAAAGATGTAGGTGACGCGCGGATCGTCAGAGAGTGCATGCAGTTTATCTGTCGGCGAATTGTCCACAAGGTAGAGGTGAACGTTTAGATCGGTGTTTAAAAAGCTGTTTATAGCCTTGTTTAAAAGATCCGGTACGTTGTTGTAGATAACGATAGAAGCGGTGATGAGTGTCATCGTCTAAACCACCTTTTTGTCAAGTTTACGAAAAGAAGAACTCGCATAAATATTTTTTCTTTCAAAGAATATGGACTATTTTCAGCACTTGCAGAGGCATTGGTCTCATGCCTGCGATAGCGGACAAGCGGCTCTTTGCAAAAGTAGACTTTTCCGAACAGCTCTGCAATAAGTCCTATCCACCAGTCGTGCATCGGTGTGTTTTCAGGGAAGGGAAGGGCGTGTTCAAGGATCTTACGGTTAAACGCCATTGTACAGCCGATGTAAGAGTTTTTGACCAGGTTTTTAACCAGTCCCGAAGAGGAGTTGTTTAGGCTATAAAAAGAGGTGCCGAGTTCAGTGCCTTGCGCATCGACCAGGAGTGCATCACTAAGTACAAGATCATGATCCTGGAGATGTTGCAGCATGACACTGACCTTGTTCTCTTCCCAGATGTCATCCTGGTCAGAGAGGAAGATGAACTCATTTTTAGCGTGTTTGAGCGCGTGCTCAAAGTTAAAGACAGGGCTTCTGAAAGATTGCCCTTCGATCAGGGTGATGTTGTCTGCGTTGTAACTTTTGATGATCTCGACCGTACGGTCCGTTGAACTGTCATCAGAGATGATCACCTCGTCCCCTTCTGAAAGTTGGCACAAGATGGAGTCAAGCTGCTCTCTGATGTAGTGTTCGCCGTTATAGGTTGCGATACAGACTGATATCATGTTGTACAGACTCCCAAGATGTCATAGTTTTGACTTTGCTGCATTTTAGCGTTTTTGGGTGGAAAATAGCTTGAGAGCTTTTAGGACGTAACGTTTGATCTTAGGATAGAGATCCGGACCAAGGGCAAAGGTCATCATGATGAGCCAGAACTTTGGGGTCAATGGCTGCATCTTCAAGGCTTTCATGCAGTAGTGAAAACTTTTGGAACGTTCACCGGATAGGAAGAACTGTTGCCCCATATAGCAGTAGAAATT